>CAXQOB010000085.1:0-8343 GCA_964225475.1 Candidatus Nitrosopumilus sp.
GCGTTGAAGCCATTGATTGGCCTCGTCATCAGCAATTACACGCTCATTTTCTCCATCCCAACGAAGACTGCGGCCCGCTTTAAGGGAAAGCATCCCAAGTAGGCTCAAGTTCGTCGCGGCATGTCCGATTTGCACATCGCAGGTCGGCCGCGTTCCCGATTGGATGGCCTGAATAAAATCGGACCACAGAAGATCAATACTGTGCCCGTCAGGCTCCTTGTGGACCGCATCCTGGTGCACAACCGGCGCTTTCTTATCGGATGGATAAAAAGTCCAACCATCTCGCCACCCCATATGAAAGATACCCTTGGTTCCGTGGAAGTAGCATCCCACGCTGGGTTGACCCTTCATGGATCCCGAAAACCTTCGGTGCTCCCAAACCGCAGTGAATGATTCAAATTGATACGTGGCGATTTGTGAATCTGGCGCATCGGTTGTCTGCTCTTTTTCATTCAGCACTGCCTTCCCGCGGATGGGCCGACCGCCGGTTGAATACACCGTCTTCGGATACTTCTCGTCAGTCCACCAAAGAATCTGATCCAACCAGTGAACCCCCCAATCACCCAACGTTCCATTGGCAAAATCAAGAAAGTTGCGGAATCCACCCGGATGAATCTTACGGTTGAAAGGGCGGAGCGGAGCAGGCCCACAGTACATGTCCCAATCAAGTTGCTCGGGCGCTTCACTGTTGGCTGTTGGTGACTCCGCACCACCCTGACTGTGCACAAACGCCTTCACCAGTCCAATCTCGCCGACATTCCCCTTCTTGATAAAATCCATTCCCGCGGCGTAGTGAGGACCTATCCTTCGATGCAATCCCACCTGCACTACACGGTTATTCGCTCGAGCCACCTCCAGCATCGCGCGACTTTCCCCTATGGTGTGACCGGTCGGTTTTTCGACAAAGATATGGGCACCGGCCTCAATCGCTGCAATCGTATTGAGAGCGTGCCAGTGATCCGGCGTGGCAACGATGGCAATCTCGATTTCCTCGCGGTCAAGCAATTCGCGAAAATCGGTATACGTTCGAACCTGAACACCAGAAAGATCTTCAACTTCCTCTGCGCCAATTTCCAATTTATCCTGATCGACATCACATAACGCAACCGGTTGAATCGTACCGGTCGCCATGGCTTCCCTGAGAATATTCATTCCCCACCAACCTGCGCCGATCAACGCTGTACGATACCTTTTTCCTTTTGATTCTGCGTGAACAAACGGTGCGCCTGCTACTGCACTCGCTGCCGCTGCTGACTTAATAAACTCCCGTCGCTCGATTTGCATCAACACACCTTTTCTTTTCAATATTTATTCCAACCAAGCAGGGTCCTTGGAAAGTATTCGCCAACTGACCCATCTTGGGCGAACCTATTTTAACGGATTACTCGACGTAGTTCGCAAGTTTAGGCAGACGAGTTCGCCACCAGCATCGCGACACAAAAGCATTCCGTCGGTGAGTACCGGTGCGACCCAGCAGCGGCCCGCTAAAATCTTATGCCTCGCTAGAACTTCAAACCTCTTCGGATCCACACCTCCGACAATCAGGTCGCCATCAGCGGACAACACCAGCAAACGATTTCCAGCCTCTATCAGTGCGCCGGCATCAAAACTTGGGTCTGACCAGTGAATTTCACCGGTGTCAAAATCCATGCACGTTAGCCTAGCGCCTTCGTCGATGTCCCCATTTACCCCATAGAGAAAACCGTCCACCAACACACTGGTGCTGAGGTGATTCCGGAAATCTTTATGCTTCCATATGATTTCAGGGGTTCCCGATTTGAGATCCAGAAGAGCACTACCACGACTGTAGCCTGACGAAAGGAAAACCTTTTGTCCCGACACAATTGCATCCGCCGCATTACACCCGAAGGTGGTCAGCCACCTCTGTCTCCATCTTTCACGGCCTGACTCTATCTCGACGCAAACATAGGACCTTGCTGACCCTAAAATCACTGTGTTCGTTTGGCCAATTTTAAACGGAACCGCGGAGGAATAGCCTGAGTCCCGATCCTCCGACGCCCAAAGTAAGTCCCCGGTGTTTTTATCCAGGCAAACTCCCGCGTCACCAACATTAAGGATCAAACGAGAACCGAACGCCTTGGGCGCACTCGAGAAACCCCAACCCGGTACTCTGATCCCAGTTTCTTGGAGCAGATCTAATTCCCAGTTTAACGTCCCTGAATCTAAAGCCAGCGAAAAACACCTACCGCGCCGACTCAGCACGTACACGGAATCATTATCCAACAGCGGGGTTGCGGTTGGGCCACCCTCAAAGTCATTCGCATCCAAAGGGCTCTCGAATTCGAATTTCCATAATTCCTTCCCTGACTCCAACTCAACGGCAACCACTTGCACTTTACCCGATCGATTCCCCATTGAGACGACGACACCACGCTTGGTCACGATCCCGGAATAACCAACTCCCAATTCATACCGCCATTGAACACTAGGCCCTGTGGCACCCCACTTATAACTCCAATTGCTTTCAGTTGACCGACCATCTGAACGCAACCCTCGGTACTGGGGAGAATCCTCAGCCTGTAGTTTCGACAGCGAATTGAGACAAAAAGCTAACGATAGTAACAAGGCGCCGGTTACTCGCCCCCTCACTGCAAGGTCAGAGAAGCTAGTGGACATGGAGGCCCTCAAGGGCAGACTGCCACAAACCCAAATCGTCATTTTTAGTTCCAGACCTATTCTGTGGTAGCCAAAGGAAGGATTTCAAAGCACAATCTGACACCAGCTCCATACGCTGAATCGAGGGCCCGGCAACCGTTTGCATGAACACTTAATGTTACACCCCAAGCACCCTACTGCAGACTTATCATCCAACAACGAGCAATTCTTTACAACGAGGGAGTTGTTTTCGGAGGCTTTTCAGATCATCAGAGGGCAGTATCTACTCTACTTCGTACTCTGCAACGCACTATTGATGATTAGCGTGCTCTCCCCACTTGCTGTCCTCATCGGCCCCTCCCTCGCCTGCATCTACAAGGCAATTCATGAACGGGTGACCTACGGCAACGCGAACCTGCGGCTACTTCCCTTTTGGTTTTCTAATTCACTCGACGCGATTCTCGCCTACATGATGATGCTCGCGAGCTGCTTCCTCTTTCTGGTGCCGACGTCATTTATCCTGTACTACGTCGCCCTCAACTGGGACGCGATCTTAAGAGAAAGCGGTCTATCGGAGGCGTTATTGCTGGCGTTGATCGTGGGTGTCGCGCCCACCCTCGCCACGGTTCAAATCACCTTTTGTCTTCCTTTTCTCTTCACGTTCCCCTACCTGGCTCAGAGTGATCAAGGCGCGGTGGATGCGATCAAGCATAGTATTCAGGTGACTACCTCGAATCTTTTCGTGGTTCTCAGGGTTGCTGCAACCGTGATTGTCTTGCAACTGACTGCAACAGCTATCTTGGTTATCCCCGGCTTAATGATGGTTCCCATCAACTTCGCAATGGTCTACCGGATGCACCAGCGACTGGCCACGAAGGCCACAATGGCATAAGCATGACCTTACGCGAACCGTTAGCCTCTCCGAACACAGCCGGTGAAAGAGGAGTACTCACCGAGCGGTCGTCTTGTCATCAGAATTGAGTGCGGATACCTCGGAGACCATCATCACCGAAAAGCATCTTCTGCAGGATTCCCCGATTCTTCTGGTTGCCTGTCACTCACCCATAGACCACTACTCAATCGGCAAGGCTCCGCGGATTTTGAGGAACCCAGAGATGATGACAATTAGAAATGAGAGTGAAAGCATCAATTTTAATACCTTCGCCGGCTGGTTACGCCAATGCTCAAACTTCTGAGAACGCCCAACCAACACGGACGCGAGGAAAAAAATGACAAACGCGATTAACATTTTCGTCCCGATCAACGCATGATACAGCCCATCACCATCATGCTTGGGCATGGCTCGCCAATAGTTGTAGAAGCCGCTGAGCAAAAAAAGAGCGATACCCGCATGGACCACCCTCTTCCAGCGATTTCGAACCGCCTCCACCAAACGTTTTCGGCTCTCGTCATCAAGGATTTGAAGATTCGGCAGCAAAGCAACAGCCATGAAGAGGCTGCCGCCTACCAGTGCGATGGCTGTCCCAACGTGCAGAATCCGAGAAAGCACATCGAACCCAAACAGATTCATCTGAATCACAGCGGCCCCGTAAGCAATCATATACATCTTTCCTCTTTGAAATGAAAACCACCCACCATACGGTTCGGTTTATTGAGATCACACCTTGAAATGACAAGCTAGTCGGAGACGCATGTATCACCCGTTCACACTATTTCCACCCTGCGTGCCGTCGTGTTTCCGAAACCGATCAGCCCCATACCGATCAATTAACGCTGAAGGGAGGCGGAAACACCTGCCCATCATCGCTGTCATCGTTATCTACCTGACCAGCCTGAAACTTAACCGCACCCGACCGAAGTTTTGCGATCAGGTACTTTGCTCGGTCAGCAATATTTGGTTCGCTCAGCAAGCTAAGCTTTTCCCTTACCGAAAAGGGCAGGGTGTACCCCACTATATCGGTAATTGGCCCCAAGCTCATCTGATCCGCCATCAATTGATGCAGGTTCTGTTGCATTGATTTACCCACCGGCATCACCGCTCCAAACGCATCGAGCAAGTCTTCCTTGAGCAGTTTTGACTCTTCAAGCGAACCAAGATGATCTTCATCTTCCATCACCTCCACCTGACCTGATCGAAATGGCTTTCCTGCCTCAATCTCGGCAATCAGCTTCGCTCGACGAATTCCAACCAAGAGAATGTTGTGCCGATTATCTTCAACCTCACTGTGGCTCAGGATCCTACCAATGCAGACGGTCGGAGCCACCGAGGGCTGCTTGGTGGGCCATTGCGTTCCGTCGTGGGGCGTCAAGGTCGCCATCGCGATCAGCTGGTCACCAGCTAACGACTCCTTGAGCATCTCAACGTACCTTGGCTCAAATAGGTGCAGAGGTTGCATTGCGTGCGGAAACACCACCAGATTCGGCAAAGGAAATAGTCTCACCTGCCCATCAAAATCGTCTGGGAGTTTCGTTACGTCATCCAAGTTGTACATAAGTGATCGCTTTTGACAGATCCGCTCTAAGTCTTCCTACCTATACAAATATAGCACGCTTCTTTGCAGACCCTTATGACTATGCATCCTTGTCAATTGGCGATACGAGACACTTCTCGGGTTTTAACCGTACAGGTGGTCGCTCCGGCACTGACGCATTCAAACCCGGCATGGTTTAGCGTCAAGAACATTAGCCCCTACGCTAGGAAAGAGCCGATTATTCCATGGCTATACCTGTAGGAGTCTCCATCTAGGACGCAACTTTTCAACTGGCGCACGGTGAAGGTTCAGCCTTGGTGTGGACTCCATGACGACAGCCCAGCGGCACGCGGCCATGAGTTAAGCTCAGCGGCCCCCCGTTGATGCATAAGCTCCATTTTCAGGGGAAAAAGGTCTTATTCACCCCAAGAGGCAGGTGATGGCAAAGCCAAAAAAGAAGCGGCCAATGACCGTTGCGTTGGGCAGCTTTTGGGCCAACCGGCATGGCTTCACCTCCTTTCAATCTTCCTCATAGCCAGAAGCTGCCCCGACCAGTCCAATCACCAGACTTCCCCAGACTCCCCTCACTCACCAAACAGTGAACAAGTCTGCAATTATGGTGTCGGAAATTCGTAAAATTGATTGACTCACCACGCTACCGGCTAAACAATGTGTGGAATTCGGACAACGGGCAGATCACAATGGACACAAGATTGTGACTAAAGCCTTGCAATTGAGCGATCCGGCAGTATCGCCGTGTTCCCAGTCAGCAGCATCCGAAGGACTTATAACCCATTCTTTGATCCACCCTCATTGACCAATAGTTCACACCATGCTTCTCTCCGGTCAAGCGATTCATGAACAACTAGGCGATGGAATTGAAATCAGCCCATTTCAAAATGATCGATTAAACCCGAACAGTTACAATCTCGCGCTGCATGATGAGTTGCTCATTTATGAAGAGGTTGTCCTGGATTCCGCGAGCCCCAATCGGTATCGTCGCATCGAGATCCCGCCCAGCGGCTACACGCTGCAACCGAATCAACTCTATCTCGGCAGGACAGTCGAGTACACCGAAACGCGTGGACTGGTTCCCATGATTCAGGGACGCAGCTCTCTGGGCAGACTCGGATTGTTCATCAATCCGGGAGGTAGCTTCGGTGACGTTGGATACTGCGGAACTTGGACGCTCGAAATGCATTGCGTCCAACCCGTTAAAATCTACCCGGGCATGCAGATTTGCCAGATCTACTACATGCAACTTTCCGGCGAATCCATCGAATACTCCAGCGAAAAATATCAGAACAGTCGCGACATTCAACCGAGCATGATGTTCCGCGAGCTTGGCAATGACGAGCAAGACACTCAAATGGAATTGAACTTCGGCGAGCTTCTACAAAGAAGTCGGTGATGCAAGCGAGGCGATGGAATACGATCTCGCAAGGTGAGCACAGCATCGCACGACATCACACCGACGCGCTAACGCGGAAAACGCTTTTCATCCTGCATGAACTCCAAAAAACGCAACTGCATCAATAACATCGATACCGAGGGCATCCGATAGCCAACAGACTCGGCAGCTTTAATCGGGTTGGCAAAAATCGCATCGAGTTCCATCGGTCGACCATACTTGAAATCCAGCCGCATACTGGCGTCGTAGGGCACCATTTTCTTCGTGGCGTCAATCTGTTTCTGTATCCAAGCCTCAGGGACCATGACACCGAGCGAAATGGCTGCGCCATGAACCTCACGAATAATCGTCTCGGCCAATTGCACTGAATCGGGATGATCGACAATCTCCTTTGTGGAGGCGTCCAACGCGACGGACAAACCATTAAAAGGGATATTCCACATTAGTTTCTTCCATCGAGTCATCGGAAGATCATCGGTGGTTTTCGCGTCAATTCCAGCGGCCTGCAAATCTTCCGCAATCGCCTCCGCTTTTTCACTTATCGAGACTGGCGACCGTGTGTTTGTCTGTGAAGCATAGTCGCCGAATACAATACTCCCGTAATCAAGATGTCGAATGTGCCCAGGCCCTACTTTATTGCTGCAAAGAAAACAGCACCCCCCGAGCACGCGACCTTCCCCAATAACTCGCTCGCTGTCCCGCTCGACATCTAGCCCGTTCTGTAAAACGAGCACATGACCCCCGGCCCGCGTCGAGACCGGAAGGATCTCCTTGAGAAGGTGATTTTGTGTTGTCTTCAGTGCGACGATGGTGACATCACATGCGGGTAACGTAGCGGGGTCAGAATGAACGTTAACCTGATCAAGCTGAAAGTCGCCGAGAGGAGTCTCCACCCTTAACCCGACATCACGTAGATGCTTAGCATCTCGATTGGCCAGGAAATGAACCTCAAAGCCGTGTCTTGCCAGTAGACCGCCATAAAGGCCTCCCAACGCGCCGGTTCCAATGATAGCAAAACTCCTACGAGCCGACATTGAACAAGCCTCCCTTGATTAACTTTTGGATCAGGGGCAGGCTAAAACCGCCTATGCCGTTACATACCATCGGGACTCCAAAAAAAAACAAGACCTAATTAGCAGGAACGAACCATTGATTTGCTTCCACTGCCGCAAATTGTTCCTCACCCGGTACCTTCCATTCTACTTCGAACTCCTTCACTCCAGCCTGCACTAAAGTGGTGAATCTGAAAGGATGCCATCCTTTTTGGAGCTTGACCGAAACCGTTGACGACGATCGGTTACCACGACCGTAATCAAGATCAATGAGGCTCATCTCGTGTAGCCGTACGAAACCTCTACCTCGATGACGCACTCGGAATTCATATTCTCCAGTAACTGGTACCCTCAGATGCCCAACAACCTCAAACGCACCAAGCTCTCCCACCTCCGGCTGGGATCCACACTCAACCCAACTCGCAGTACCCGAGGTTCCTTTAATCACATTTCTCATGTCGGGAGTGTACGAAAAACTGCCTGCAATGTAGCGCCAGCGCACGCCCGTGATCATCTCTCGCTGCTCTTCTGGGGATAAGTTCAAAGCAGGTACAGGGAGAGCATCATAGGGACGCGGCGCTGAAGGGTTCGGACGACGCCCTCTAAGAACCGACGCCTGCATTTTGTATTGCAAGTCCCTGTACTTACCCGCCTCCGTGGATAGATCATTCCTCTCTCCACGATCGTTATCGAGTTGATAGATCTCAAACGGTTCATCACCCTTCTTGATGTTAACCCGGATGCCTTTATACCCGTCAACATGCACTACCTGCATCTGACCCCGTTTTTGACCGCGTTTGCGAGCTTCAAAATCCGGGTACCTCGGTGTTTT
>CAXQOB010000086.1:0-54603 GCA_964225475.1 Candidatus Nitrosopumilus sp.
TCAAAAGGGGGACTTGCCGTCACCCCCTCGGCTCAGGCGCTCAAGCCCGCTTGCTGCGGTTCAGGCTGTCTGGGGTGTGGATAAGCGACCAGGTCAATCCATCGCCATGAGATGCGACCAGGGTACAAGCAAGAATTTTTCTCGCAAAGCATGGCCAATGGTCTGATTCATTTTCATCGCAGGTAAAAAACATCTGCTTTGACATCATCCCTGATGAATTCGCATACCACGGACCTGACCGACGCGTGAATTGCTTGCATTGCCATCCCGATTCATTGCGGACAGCTGATCGTACACAAACTACACAACCTACCTACAAACAAGTCTTTTGCCAGACATTGGAAGTTTCGCTATCAAAAAACCATGACGATCGAACCGAATCGCCAAACTGACCTAGCAATCTAGAATCAAAATCAATTAATTTTGTGCTGGAAACAGCGGTTTCACCCGCTGAAAAAAAGTATTTGTCTCGAGTGAAGTGGAATCGGATGTAACGTAAGTTGCGCCAATCAACTCGAACGGAAAAGAAGCTTGAGCCATTAACTACAGACTTAAGCGCCATCAGCTCACGAAAGGCTAGGCACAAACGGGGTCTTTCTTGCCCCCACCTAGCATCGGTGATGGTTTGCAGGAGTCATGGAGGACAGTCGTGCAAACGCTGAAAACTGCTGCAATCGTTGTTCTATTAATGACCGGTATCTACGGGACATACATCTCGTTGACAACGCCACCGGAACCGCTCCCTGAGGAAGTGCAGGCGATGCTGGATTTCGATCCGGATCTGGATTTCGCAATCGATAGCGGATTACCCGCGTCACTCGAATCATTCGATGTCGATGAGGGAACGCTTTCATCATCGGACATGGCGTTTGGGCAGCCGGATCACACTGCATCCCAACCAGCCGCCGCTGATCTGAGCCGACCAACGGATCCACCATCACCTGAAGTCACCACCCGTACCGATCTACCGGGAATCGACAGTGGAGAGATAATCTCTGAACCTCCCACTGAATCGAGTCCCATCAACAACGCAACGGTTGCTGATAACGCTGAGATCGACACACTCAGTAGCGAAACCGATGCACCGGAGCAAGCGATTCCATCGCCTGCTGAACTCGCCTTGACGAGCGGAATGACATCCGCAGCGGAGACAGAGATCGCTTCGCAAGATGACATTGTACAACGAGCGAATTTAGCAACCGATACAACGACACCTAACCTAGGACTCATGAACGCGATCGAAACAGCCGATCGTCAATTCCTCAACGACAAGAGGCGCGATGCTCTCGCAACGCTAAGTATTTTCTACAACGCACCCAATATGACCGGTGAGCAGCGAAGCCAACTTCTTGCTCGACTCGACCCCCTTGCTCGAGAGGTCATTTACTCTCAGCGACATCTGCTCGAGCAGCCGCACCGAGTAGGACAAAATGAAACACTGATTGACGTTGCATCAATCTATCAAGTCCCTTGGCAACTCCTGGCAAATATTAACCAGATTAATGACCCGGTGACGGTCTTGCCCGGTACGGAACTGAAAGTTCTTCGCGGACCATTTCGGGCAGAGGTTCATCTTGAAACAAAGGAACTCACTCTGTTCTTAGGTGATCTCTACGCAGGACGTTTTCCGATTGAAATCGGCGTTGATCCGATGCCAAGGCTTGGAACCTATACAATTCAAGACAAAAAAACGGACAAGACTTATTATGATCGAGAGGGTAACCCTGTACCCTCCGACCGTCCGCAGAACCCGTTTGGCCAAGTTTGGATGGATCTTGGCGGGATGCTCTCGATTCACGGGAGCCCCGATGCTGCCGCCCCCACCAACCAAGGTTGCATCAGCTTGGCACCTGATTACGCACAAGATGTCTATGGGATCCTCTCTCAGGGATCTTCCATCACAATACGCCGTTAAAAATAACGTTGGATCTGCAGTGCTGAGTCCAATTCCCTGCGATTAACGGTTCGATCCTCAAGACGCTCGGGGGAGAGCCATGATTCTCGCCCGAGTAGTATGCCGCCAAGCACAGGTTGATTGACTGGCTACCATCAGCAGAAGCGGGCCATTCTCAGAAAAATATTTTTTCTTCAACCCACACCTTTCCAAATAACGCTCGGGCCGTCAGGATCTTAGGCGGCTCGAAAGGCAACTCCAACCATTCGCGTTGAAGGATCAATGACTCATTGGCCGATGGAAGGAATCAAGACGATCGTCTTCAAGATTGCTTCTAGTTTTCGAGCGACTCCTAATTTCCGGTTTCTAGCTACTGTGGACTTAAAGAGATGTCATACGATCGCGATGGATTGATTGAACTGATCGCACAAGAATCGCTTCGCCGCGGGCAATTCACTCTCGCAAGTGGCAAACAGGCATCCTATTACTTGGACTGCCGAAAAGTCACTTTGCATCCCAAAGGCGCCAACCTCATTGCAGCTGGAATGCTTGAGGTGATGCAATCCACCGGGCAGCTCCCTGATGCAGTCGGCGGGATGGCGATCGGGGCTGATCCGATCACCGCCTCCATCGTCACACTCGCAGGCCAAAAGGATTTGCCACTCAAAGGATTCATGGTCCGAAAAGAGCCAAAGGATCACGGCACCGGACAGCAAGTCGAGGGTCCAGTGGAACCTGGTCAAAAAGTCATCATTGTTGAGGATGTGATCACCAGTGGTGGTAGTGCGATCAAAGCCGTTGAAGTGGCGCGAGAATTTGGGCTTGAGGTTGACCATGTGATTGCAATTATCGATCGCCTTGCAGGGGGCGAAGCGGCCTTCGCTGCCAAGGGCGTCAAACTAACGACACTGACGACAATCCGAGACTTTGGCATCGAACCTGAATAGGCAAATCGCCAGCCTGACACTCTTCGTTACCGATCAGTCAATTGCCCTGCGGCAAATCCGATCAAACATGACTCTCTAAGGAATCACCTCTCTCTAAAAAGACTCACAGCGTTGTAGAGCCCCGCCAACGGATTGATGGAAAAACATTTCCCACCAAGCCGGTATGTCCACGGAAGGAAAGAGATGGAATCCACGCTTCACCAACAACTCAAAGAGCACTACGCAACTTGCGGACAGACAGAAGTTGCCTTGGGGGATTACCGTATCGATGCGATCCGAGACCACCAGTTAATCGAGGTTCAATGTGCCTCTTTATCAGCGATCCGAAAGAAGTGCAAAGTACTGCTTGAGCATCATTCACTGTGTGTGGTGAAACCGATTACCTTTCGAACGCGAATTGCTCGAGCAAAGAAAGCAGGGGGTCCGGTCATTTCAAAACGCCTCAGCCCAAAACGTGGCAGCCTTCTTGAGCTATTTGAGGAGATGATTTATTTCATTGGAATCTTCCCACACCCAAACCTCACTCTCGAAGTCCCGTTAGTGAACGTAGTACAAAAACGCATACCACGTAAAAAGAAGTCACGATGGTGGCAGAAAGACTACCGTGTTGAAGATGTTACTCTGGAGTCTTTCGAAACATCTATTCAGCTTCAAACTGCTGACGATCTATTGAAAACCGTTCAACTTCCAGACAATCTCGACTGCTTTGACACATCAAAACTCGCTCAAATCATAGACCGGCCTCGATGCTTTGCGCAGCAAGTCGCCTATGTACTTCGAAAAACCGGCGCAATTCAGCAAGTCACTCGAAAACGAGAGGGAATCATTTATCGAAGAGCCGCTTAACGCTGAAAGCTGTTAACGAAGCCGGCGAAGCGATCGAAAGATAGGTTGGCGACAAAAGACTGCAGGCCATTCCCTCTGATAGAAGGTCGAGGAATTGGCACGGCAGGAACGGTGCTCCTGCCACCGTCTCTTCGCGAACACAAAGGTTCTTACAGGATTGTTCAACCCGCCGGTCTTCTAACTGGAGGCTGTAACGTTGATAACTTTTGAGATCATTGCGTAGGCATCACCGGGCGTAGCTTCTTTCCATCTCCGTCCACCGGATAGACAGCCTCATGCAGGTTTAGTTGTTCAATGAGCCCTTTCATCATTCGATTCAATTCGTTGGGTCGAGTGGCGACCAAATTCATCGATTCGAACGGATCATCCCGAAGATTAAACAATTCATAATTCCCGTCTTTAAACTGAATCGCCCCTCCCGTTGTCTTTTCCATCGGCAGCGCGTGGTAAATGACTTTCCAATCTCCATCACGCCAAACGGTAAAGTAATTGCTGCGATGCGTCCCGTGTGGGTAATGCATGAGAAACTGCTCTGCTCGACTCTGATCCTTCTGCCCGAGCAACAACGATCTCATTGAGGAACCGTCCACCTTGTGCTCATCAACGATCTTCGCCCCCGTTAATTCTGCCAAGGTAGGGAAAATATCCTCAACCGAAGCAACTTGTGATTGAATGGCACCACGAGGAATTGGAAGTTCGGTTTGAACGTCCTTATTCGGTGCACGCCTCGCCCAGGAAGCGATAAACGGCACACGCATCCCACCCTCGTAATGCGCTCCTTTTTTTCCACGCAGCGGCGCTGCACATGCAACCGCGTGCTGCTGTCCCAACGGTGCATCCGACCCGTTGTCACCGAGAAAAATAACAAGCGTTTCCTCCGAAACACCCAGAGCATCAAAGTGATTCAGCATATCGCCAAGCGACTTGTCCATTCCCTGAATCAAGGTCGCAAATGCTTTGGCATTTTTAGGCTTATCCGAATCAGCATAGTTCTCTTCAAATCGTGGGTCTGATTCAAACGGCGCGTGAACGGCGTAGTGTGAAAAATAGAGATAGAAAGGCTTACCAGACTTTACCGATTCTGTAACCGCCTTTTTTGCTTCAAGGGTCAAGGCTTCGCTAAGGAAGACGTCGGATCCATGGTAGGCTTCGAGATGCGGAACAGCGTGATTGGATCGTTTTGTTCCTCGCCCATAACTTTTCTCACCGTAGTAACTCCCCGGTGCACCAAAAGCCGCACCACCGATATTGACATCAAACCCAAGATTTAATGGATCAGCGCCTTCATAATTAGTTGGTCCAAAATGACCTTTACCGACGTGGATCGTTTCGTATCCAACCGTCCTGAGAATGGAGGGCAAGGTGACGTCACCTTTCCTCAATCCTTCCCAATTCCAGTCCTTGGCCCCAAACTTTCCTGCGTTGTCCTGTCCCGGATTGATCCAATTGGTCGAGCGATGTCGTGCAGCATTTTGCCCCGTCATGATCGAAATACGCGTCGGTGAACAGACACTCATTGCATAAAACTGATTGAAGCGAATTCCGCTCGCAGCAATCCGTTCCATGCTAGGTGTTTGATACCATTCATTGAGAGGGTACCGCACCGGTCGACCATTTCCATCAGTCAAAAACGGAACGGATGTGTCCATCACTCCCATGTCGTCCACGAGAAAGACCATGATATTTGGCCGATCGGCTGCATCGGTTGGCTTGATGCTAAAACCTGCCAGGAGAGCAACGATTGCAAATGCGATGACAATGATTCGGTAGCTCATGTAACGTTGCCTTCTTGTGTTAATAACAACAAAACCCCACGCTGGCTCCTCATCCAAGGATGATCCGCATCCCAGACGATCAACCAAAGCGTAGCACCCTAAAGCTCAATTCGCGGTGACACTCTCATCCGTCCGACAGGAACGATATCTCGGTCACCTATGCCTCATGTAGAGTTTTCCTTATCTCTGAACCTTGCACATCGAAAAGCAATGTTCAATTACCACCCGTTTGACCCCCGTTGCCATTGCTGAGAATCTTTTTTTCGCACGGCACAACCCATTTGACTGACAAAGACAACGGCTAAAAATTGATCCCTAACAAAGAGTTTTTGTAATGATCAGACTCACAGTAAACCGTTTAATCGCGAACTTTGGCAGAGTCATTCCGTTCAATTAAAGCATCAGTAATGCCAGGCAATAAATCGCGAGGAGACAGGCAACCTCACAGAGAACCACGGGCCAATGTCTCCATCTGGGATTTTTTTCTCCTGATCTCCTTGCACACTAGCTACCGGTGCCCGAGTAATGATGCCGAAGAATCTCCACCAAGTGCGACCTCTCCATCGCCCCCGAATCCAAGGATTCATTTGTAACCAGATCAAAGACCACCTAAACTACAGGTACAGAGTGACGCAATAAACTACGGCACTTAGTGATTGACGACCTCTCAGCTCGCACAGACGCAGAACCTTGCCCTTCAGTCCCGCCACGCGAGACAAGAACGTGGATCTGCTGATTGAATCACTCAATTTCCTGATGAGAAATGATAACCGCCATCGGCAAGCTCACGACGAAGATTCGACGCTCTGTGAGCTCCATTGCTCAAGGTGTTTGTCGTCAAATGATTGGTGCTGCAGCTATCTGCCTGTCCCTCGTTGCAATCGAGACAAGGCTCCATTCGGCTCCATCCGAGGTTGCTGTCATCGCCTCACAGCAAACGGAGGAAACTAATCAAAACGGTTCCGAAACTCCGACAGATGCCGACAACACGATCTCCGGGTTACAATCGGTGGAGATCCCAAACGCAATTCGCGACAAATGCTTACGCTGTCACAGTGGAATCAACCAGAAAGGCGAACTCGATCTAAGCAGTATTAATGGATTGCTTCGAGGAGGAGAATCCGGCGAGGCATTATTGGATGAGGAATTGGATGAATCGAGACTTTGGCAAGTCTTAGAACACGATGAGATGCCCCCGGAGGGCGAAACGGACCTGACTCCGATTGAACGGAAACAATTGAAGGAGTGGATAAAAAGGAATTCCAAAATCATTGCTCAAGCCAAAGTGCCGGAAGCTCCCATCACATTCCATGATGTGCTTCCCACGCTACTTTTGAGATGCGTGAGCTGTCACGGTGCTCAGCGAGTCGATGGACGATTTGATGTTCGCACCTACGATACATTGATTGGTGGTGGACAATCCGGCCCAGCCATCAAGCCAGGGCACTCGAATCAAAGCCTGTTGATTCAACGGATCGAAAACGGCCAATGTCCTCCTCGAGAACTACTGCTCAAATTCTTTGTTCGTCGGCCATCAAAATCGGAAACCAATCAGATCCGCGCGTGGATTGATGCGGGCGCACCTAAAGGTGAAATCCTCCCTGACGTGGCAAACGGCACCGTGGACCCTTTGGTATCTGACGAAGATCGCGAACACTGGGCGTTCAAGAAACCGGCAAAACCGGCAAACGGATTGACGGTTGACGATTTCATTCTCGACTCACTCCAGCGACAGGGCCTTGCCTTCTCTGCAGAAGCCGATCGGGACACATTGATAAGACGCGTCTACCTCGACCTTATTGGCATGCCCCCAACAATCCCTCAATGGCGACGTTGGCGAGAGGACGACTCGCCAAATTGGTATTCGTTGCTTGTCGATGAATTGCTGCAATCAAAACACTACGGAGAAAGATGGGGACGCTACTGGCTCGATGTCGCGGGATACGCCGACTCAGAAGGTGGAATCTCGGCTGATCCCCTACGACCAGTCGCTTGGAAGTATCGAGATTACGTGATCAAGTCATTCAACCAAGACACCCCTTACAATCAATTTCTTGTTGAACAACTTGCTGGCGATGAATTAACGGATCACGCAAATGAGTCGAGCTTGGACGAGGAACAAATTGATCAACTGATTGCAACCGGTTTCCTGAGGATGGGAATCGATGAAACGGGTTCCAGAACCATGAATTTCGTACCCGAGCGATTAAAAGTAATCAGTGATGCAATCAATATTGTCAGTTCGGGATTGATGGGCCTCACAATGGAGTGTGCTCGGTGCCACTCTCATAAGTATGACCCCATCCCACAACGAGACTACTATCGGCTCAAAGCGGTTTTTCAAGGTGCGTTTGATGAGCACAACTGGAAAAGCTTCAAACAAAGAAAACTGTCGATTGGTACCGACGCACACCGGCGTGCCGTCGCAAGTCACAATCCTCCACTTGAAAAAGAGCGACGCACCCTTCAAGCAGAACTCAAAACACAAAATGATGCACTGGTCATCGAGACCTTGATTTCCTATTTCCCACAGCAGAGCGAGCAAGACCGAGAAGCAACCCTTCGTGCGCTGCGTGTAGCCGACAATCAACGCACACTGCCACAACGCAAACTAGTTGAAAAACTGCAATTAGCACAGACCGCTGCAGACGAGGACTGCCCGCAGGGCATCAACCAAATCCGTCAATCGATTGCGACCATCCAAGATCGAATTGAACACCTAGAACGCCGCATGGTACCACCGTTGACGATTCGTGCTCTGTGGGACGAGGGCGAGCCATCACCAACCTACATCCTTCGAAGGGGTGAGCACACACAGGCCGGGCGCTGGGTGGGACCCGGCGTTCCATCAGTCTTAACGGATGGGAAAACGGCCTTTGAATGCGAGAGTCCGTTCCCCAATGGCACCGCAAAAACCGGTCGAAGATTAGCCTTTGCAAAATGGCTCACCGATGAGGACCATCCGACGACTGCTCGAGTGTTAGTTAACCGCGTATGGCATCACCATTTTGGCAAAGGACTCGTCAAGACGCTTGAAAACTTCGGTGTCATGGGTGCAAGCCCCTCGCATCCCAAGTTGCTGGATTGGCTTGCGATTGAGTTCATGGAGAAAGGATGGAGTATCAAAGAACTTCATCGCATGATCATGAATTCCCAAACCTATCGACAGAGCACTCAGGCTACGTCGAGAGCAATGCGGATCGACCCTGGTAACGCCTTCTACTCCAGAATGCCGCTTCGCAGAATGGACGCAGAAGCACTTCGAGACTCACTTCTGCTGGTAAGCGATAAGCTGGACCGAGAGGGAGGTGGAATCCCGGACCCTGTGCAGGTAAGTCGAGACGGAGAGGTACAAATCAAACCAACGGTAGCAAATCAATGGCGACGCAGTATTTATGCCCAATACCGTCGCACAGAAATACCTTCACTGCTCGACACCTTTGACTATCCACAAATGGGCCCTAATTGCCTTGAGCGATCGGTATCAACCGTTTCACCCCAAGCCCTGCTATTGCTGAACAATCAGCACATACGGGAACTATCGAGGTCCTTTGCAGCAACGCTGATTGAAGAACTCTCGGCTTCGGATTCAACTGTGACAACCCAGGAAGGACGAGTCCCACTGAACGAACTAGTGAATTTGGCATACCAGAAAGCAATGTCACGGCTACCCAATCCGCAAGAACTTCAACTTGGTATTGAATCGCTCGAAACACTTCGAACAAAGTGGGATGGCGACAAAAACAAAGCACTGGAAACGTATTGTCACGTCTTACTGAACTCTGCATCATTTCTTTACATCGATTGAATTGTTAAGGTCAAACCTGGCGTTAATCCAAGCGTCAAATCAAAACAATCAAATTCAGAACCGATCGCGTGCCCATGAAAAGCTCTCAGCAACATCGAACGCTCAACAATGCGACGAGTCCGAGCATGTTACGGAGTTTGCACAATTCCTCTCGCAGAGATTTTTTTTCATCGACTAGCCAAGGATTACTAGGACTTGGATTAGCGCATGTTCTGGGAGATGGTTCCCTCAATCATCGAAGCTGGGGTGAAGAAACCACACCCGTCAAGAAATACGACTTAAGTCCTAAAAATACGCACCATCATCCAAAAGCAAAGTCCGTCATTCAACTTTTCATGAATGGTGGACCAAGCCAAATGGATCTCTATGATCCGAAACCCATTCTCAACAAGATGGACGGGAAACCCTATCCCGGGAACGTTGAAAGTATCGGTAATCAGAGCACAAGTAATATTGGCGTGATGATGGGAGGCCAATACGCCATGAAACGTCATGGTGAATCCGGACATTGGTTTGCAGACGTTCTACCAAATACTGCTTCGATGGCAGATGAACTCTGCATGATCCATTCGATGTGGACAGACCATCCAAACCATGACAATGCTCTGTACAAGATCCATAGCGGCCGACTCTTCATGGGCTATCCGACGCTGGGATCATGGGTGGTCTATGGATTGGGGTCGGAAAACGAGAACCTTCCGGCTTATGTTGTCCTGAGCGACCCCTTGGGATTGCCAAAAAATGGCACCAGGAACTGGACGGCAGGCTTCTTACCCCCTGTCTACCAAGGCACCCCATTCCGGCCATCGGGATCACCTATTCTCAATCTCGCCAAGCAGTTCGAGCAACCAAAGGAGGTAACGCGAGAAGCTAACCAACTTCGACAAAAGCTCGACCGCCTGCATCGTGAACAACACCAGAACCATCCAGAGCTAGATGCGAGAATTCAATCCTATGAACTAGCTTCAAGGATGCAACTTGCAGCCAGCGAAGCTTTGGATCTGGAACGCGAGTCGAAAGAGACTCAGAGCCTTTACGGCATTGGGCAAAGCGTAACGGAGTCTTTTGGACGCCGATGCCTGCTTGCGAGAAGACTCGTTGAGCGAGGTGTTCGCTATGTGCAAATCTTTCTTGAAGAGCAACCTTGGGACAGTCATGTTGACCTCGCGTCTAATCATCGCGCCGTTTGTGAGCGAACGGACTTGCCGGTGGCTGGCCTACTTAAAGACCTAAAACGCTCTGGACTACTTGATACGACGTTGGTGCTATGGGGTGGAGAATTTGGCCGCACCCCCACCTCACAACGATCCGGCGATCTTTACACAGGACGCGACCACAACATGCAAGCCTTCACTTCGTGGATGGCTGGGGGTGGGGCAAAGGGAGGCATTTCCTATGGAGAAACCGATGACTTTGGTCATCAGGTGATCAAGAATCCTGTAAGTGTTCATGATTACCACGCAACCATCTTGCATCTCCTGGGATTGCATCATGAGGAACTTTCTTTTCAGCGTAGTGGTCTCGAGGAACGCCTGACGGGCGTGACCCCCCCAAGAGTCATCCATCCTCTGATTGCTTGAGCACTTCATTGGACAAAGAGACAGCGTACCGAATGGTAAGAGTCGGCTACGCTCTGCTCCCTTTCATCTCGAAATCTCGTCGCCTCACAGCTCAACAACCGAGTCACGGTCACTCGAAGATACTTCCGTCAGCTCAGCACGCAGTCGCTTCACGACTTCGGGTCGCTCCAAGGCAAGGTCTTGCTTCTCGCCAGGGTCTTCCTTGAGATCATAAAGCTCGATTTTGGCTGTGGTTTCCTTGCGATGCTCAATTAATTTCCATCGACCAACACGCAATGCAACCGACCGCCATTTAGGCCCTGCCGTGTAGATCCCACGCTGCTGAAGTGGTAGCTCACGAATCAAAAGATCATGGAGATCAAAACCATCCAACTTTGAAGCGGTATCCATCCTCACTCCGGCAAAACGACAAAACGTGGGCAACCAATCCGTTATGTGGACTGGTGTATCCTCCTTTCTTGGTGCAAAACGCCCCGGAGCCCATACCATCGTTGGCACGCGAATACCGCCCTCATACACATCACCCTTCATTCCACGCAGCGGGATATTTCTCCCGGGTAAACGACCGCTGGGACAATGATCGTCGGGGTATCGACGATCGTTGTTCTCCGCCGCACTCCCACCATTATCACTGGTAAAAACAACAACCGTACGACGATCCATCTGACGTTCAACGAGAACATCTAAGATCTGCCCGACTGCATCATCGAGATGCATGATTGAAGCGAGATAGTGACGCTCAACCTGATCTTCTACACTTACCGAAACACGATCCAACCATTGCTGAGCCTCATTCAGAGGCAAATGGACCGCCGTGTAGGGTAGATATAAAAAAAACGGATCATCATTCTGTGACTGAATCCAATCGATTGCCTCCTGTGTCAAAAGATCCGTCACGTGACCTTCTTGCTCGATAAGCTTTCCGTTTCGATGCCAGGTTGGACGATAGATACCCTCTTTGTAACCATGACTCCACGGGCTGACACCTCCGGCCAATGATCCGTACGAATGTTGAAATCCGAAGTGATTAGGCCCCCATTTTGATAATGACCCTAGATGCCATTTCCCGATCAAGCACGTGTTGTATCCTTTTTCATGCAGAATGGACGGCAGGGTTTGCGTCCCCATCGGCAGCGCAAGTGTATTAGTCGGTGTTGTGATCGCAAATCGACTCCAGTTCCTTCCCGTCAACAAACCTGTTCGCGTGGGACTGCAGACTGGAGCCACGTAATGATTGGTCAACTCGATCCCCTCATCAGCTAGTTGATCCAGATGAGGTGTGGATGCCTGACCACCATGAAATCCAACATCACCCCAGCCTAAATCATCAGCCATGATGAAAATGAGATTGGGACGATCGGAAGGTTTTTCGGAGCAAGCCATCCTCGGAATCAAAACGGCAAGTAATAAAACGGCACTCCTCAGCGTTCGTCCATCGAAAAATATGATTTGACCAAGGGATTGTGATCTCAATCTGAACGGGTAGTTTGAGTTCAACTTGAGGGACTTTGCATTTGCTTTTTTTGTCATCATTGGTCAGTTCAACAAGAATCTAAATTGCACGGTAAAGAGAGAGAGCCATCCCGCGATTACTTCACCGGATCAAAGAGTGAATAACCTTCCCATGAACATCAGTAAGTCGCCGTTGAATCCCATTGTGATAGAACGATAGCTTTGTGTGGTCGATTCCCAGCAGGTGAAGTGCGGTCGCGTGTAAATCATAGCAGTAGGTCGGCGAATCCTCTGCTTGATAGCCTAATTCATCAGTCGATCCGTGCGTTACACCGCCTCGAACGCCACCTCCTGCCATCCAAGCTGTAAAGGCTCCTGCATTATGATCGCGACCCAACGCCTGATCACCCTGTGCTGCAGGCTGCCTTCCAAACTCCGTCGTGCATATCACGAGAGTCTCTTTTAAGAGTCCTCGGGATTGGAGATCCGTTAGCAGCGCCGCAGCTCCAGAATCAAGAATCCGTCCCCAATAGCCGTGATCTCGAGGAAGGTCTTCATGACTGTCCCAATTCGGACGAATCGGTTCAGCGGTGGTATTCTCTGCACCGCAATACACCTGAACAAACCGCACTCCTCGCTCGGATAACCGACGAGCCATGAGGCACTGACGTCCAAAACCTCCCAGAACAGAATCCTCAAGGTGATATAACTGCGAAGTCGCCTTGGACTCGCTCTTGAGATCAGCCACCTCCGGGGCACTCAACTGCAACTTGGCGGCCATTTCGTAAGCATTGATCCTTGCCTCAAGATCAGAAAATTGGGAACGGCGTTCTAAGTGCCTCCGGTTTAAACGATCCAGAAACTCCAAGCTTGCCTGATCAATTGGATCGGTGAGGGATCGCAACGATTCCGGTGGGTAAAGATCGCGAATAGGACGATTCGCGTTCGCAAATTCCAAAGTTACTGCTTGATGTGTCGCGGGCAAAAAACCCGCACCCCAATTCAGGACGCCGCCAGGCGGCAGACCGCGAGAATCCGGTAAGACAACATACGATGGCAACTCATCCGTCTCGCTACCTAACCCATAAGTCACCCATGAGCCCATACTGGGATAACCCGGCAACGTGAAACCGGTATTCATCATAAAACATGCCGGCCCGTGCAAAGCGGACTTGCTGTGCATCGAGTAAAGAAAAGCCATCGAGTCAACATGGCGTGCAAGGTTCGGAAACAACTCGCTCACCCATCGCCCACACTCCCCGTGTTGGGAGAACTTCCAGAAACTTGGCTGACAGTTACCAGGCTTTGAAGCGAAAAACTGCAGATTACCGTCAGGATCAAACGGTTTCCCCGCTCGCTTCGATAACTCCGGTTTGTAATCGAAGGTATCAACTTGGCTCATCCCGCCAGGGCAAAAGATTTGTATCACCCGTTTCGCTTTCGCAGCGTGGTGTAACTGGGTTAATTTCGCATCTGAATCTAAACAGTCAAACGCAAGCGCACCGAACCCACCGCCTGCCATACGAAGCCAAGACCGTCGATCCAGCGAAAAGTGTTTTCCACCCGACCGACGGGTGACCGATTCTTGTGAAAAGGGTCTCATGAATCAAACCTCTCGTGTGCAAATCTCGTCAATCACGTGCCCGTGCACATCGGTCAACCGTCTTTCAAAGCCGTTGTGATAGAAAGTCAGCTTCTTATGATTCAAGCCAAGCAGGTGCAGAATCGTCGCATGTAGATCATATACCGTGGCTACATTCTCCACCGAACGGTACCCGAACTCATCGGTCTTGCCATAGCTGTAAGGGGCTTTAACCCCTGCACCCATCATCCACGCTGTGAATCCCTCCGGATTGTGATCCCGTCCGCTCGCACCTTTTTGAAAGGTAGGCATTCTGCCAAACTCTGTTACCCAAACCACAAGGGTTTTTTCCAAAATCCCTCGCCGCTTCAGATCTTTCAACAAAGCCGCGCATGGCTGATCCAGGACCGGGCCATGTTTGCTGTATTGCTCCAGAAGTTGCTTATGACCATCCCAATTACTGACACCTTCACCGCCGGTCTGATAGGCCCCGTTGAACAATTGAACAAATCTCACTCCCTTCTCGAGTAATCTTCTCGCAAGGATGCAATTGTTGGCGAATTTTGCTTTCAGAGGGTTCGAAGAATCATCAGCCCCATATTCCCGAAGCGTTGCAGCGGACTCTGTCGCCAAGTCGGTTACCTCTGGCACACTCAATTGCATTTTTGCTGCCAGCTGATACGACGAAATCCTCGCAGCTAATTCCGTGTCACCAGGAAAAGCCTCGCGGTGTTGCTGATTGATTTGCTGCAAAAATCGCCGCGTCGCAGTATCCTCGTTCTTGCTAATCCCCTCTGGAATATTGAGATTCTGGAGAGGCTTGACTGCGTTAAATTCCGTGCCTTGAAAAGCAGCGGGTAGAAAACCCGGTCCCCAGTTGTTAACGCTCGACTGTGGTGTACCACGTGGGTCTGAAATAGCCACGTAAGAGGGAAGATTTTCGTTCTCCGTCCCCAACGCCCACGTTGTCCAAGCTCCCATGCTAGGAAATCCATCGAGCGTATAACCGGTGGACATGAAGTTTTCGCCCGGACCATGAGTGTTGGTTTTACTGGTCAGAGAATGCACGAAGCACATATCGTCTGCCAGCTCAGCCATCTGCGGTAACAACTCAGAAACCATTTTCCCGCTCTCGCCCCTGGGTTTAAACTCCCACGGACTCTTGGTCAACATTCCCTGCTCACCCTGAAAAGTGAGTAATTGATCCGCGCCCGGCAGCGCCTGACCATGTCGCTTGATTAACTCGGGCTTGTAATCAAAAGTATCAATTTGGCTGCAAGCACCGGAGCAGAAAATCACGAGCACATTCTCTGCAGCGGGTTCGTGATGCGGTGACCTTGCTGCAAAAGGACGCGATGCCTCAATCACCGGCTTGCCCGTCGCAAAATCATCAGCCAACAAGCCATCACGTTCTAATAAATTAGCCAATGCAACACCGCTGAGACCGGCAAAGGTATCACGTAGAAAGTGACGTCGATGATGACTGGAACTCATGGCTGATCTCGATTAGCGTGGATAGTGTTCCGTGGATTGATGATTTTCCATCATCCGTTCAACCACCTTGAACCTTCCACTGGGGGCTATGGAATAAAGACAAACTCGTTTGCATTGAGCAAGGCCCGACAGAATGCCGTCCAACCATGGGCATTCACCAGATCAAGACTCAGTGACTTCTCTGAATCACTTGGCGTACGCTGAAAACACAAATGCCAAGCCCTGACCACTCGCTGATCGGTATCACTTTCTTCACGCGCAAGTCTCTCCGCGAGCAATTCCGACTGCTGAACCACAAACCCGCTGTTCAGCAGGCTTAAAGCTTGCAAAGGAGTGGTAGATCGACTTCGTTTTGCAACGGCCATACTTGAATCAGGACAGTCAAACACACCAAAAACTTGATCCCTTTCCTGACGAACTTTTGTCATATAGACCATACGCCGCCAATCCTCCGCCCCGTAGATTTCTTTGGGGTGGTAATGGCGAACATTTTCCATCTGAACTTCAAAAGCACTGAACCCCGGACCTCCACGGTCCGACAGGTTCAGATGACCCGAAACAGAGAGAATCGAGTCCCGAATCGTCTCTGCATCCATGCGACGCGGACTGTACCTCCAAAGCAAACGATTCTGGGCGTCAACATTCAAAGCTTCAGGATCGGGACGGTGATCTTGGCACCACGTTTCTGACAACAGAATGAGTCGGTGGATGTGCTTGAGTGACCACCCAGACTCAACAAGCTCACGTGCGAGCCAGTCAAGTAACTCAGGGTGTGTGGGATTCGATCCATTGGTTCCGAAATCCGAGGGAGTGCTCACAATCCCCTCTCCAAAGTGAAATTGCCAGATTCGATTGACGATAACACGTGGAGTGAGTGGGTTATCAGCATCGGTGATCCACTGAGCTAACTGATTCCGTCTCTCTTTTTCAGGCGATGATTCATTCAAAGAGAGATCAGTTAATGCTTCAATGCCCGCAGGACCAACGGCCTCTCGTGGTGAATCAGGATCACCTCGGTACAGCCGGTGTGTCATTCCTGGCTGTGAGAACTGGCCAACATAAGCGACTCGCGTCGATTCAATCTTGTCCATCTCAGCTTTCAACTCATTCTTGTGAGCCAACCACCGCCTCCCTTGCTCGACTTCCGATTCCGAAAAACCCTCAAACCGATAATTCGACTTTCCACCCTCAACGGCGGCAACGAGACTCCGATCCGAATCACCCGCTACAAACTCCCATTCGCCTGATTCACTCATTAGTTCAATACGATAACCAACGGCCGTGCGATCCCTGTATTTGCCGGTGCGATCACGCGCCCACTGAATGCGATCAATCTGTTGCACAGCTGCGAAATCGACTTGAACCCAACCACCCTGCATTTGCGCGGATATCCAGCTTTTTGCATTTCCAAATTCGCCATCGTTAATGTGCTCTAACTTATGCGTGGGGTGCACAAAATCCCCGGAGGATGAAGCGCGGGCGCCAGCCGAAGCCAATGCAACATTTGTCTCACCAGAAAACACCTCCAGTTCATCCAAACAAGCTTCGCTCTGGTTTGTTTTTTCGATCCAGAACCTCACCGCTTTCGCCCCACGAGTCACAAACCTCTCGACATTCATCAAAGAGGAAACAGGTTCACGCATTGCAATCAGCTCTGGTTCAGACGCCTCATCACCCTGTACTGCTACCTCCTCAAACGCAATCACATCGGCCGTCACCGCTGATGCGTCATTACCACCTCGTAACAGAACCACGTCAGTGGGAGTTAGATCGTGCACCCCCGCATCATGAAAACCGCTCCATGTTTTGGTCTGATTAACAACACCCATTCCTCCGGCTGGGAGCTGCTGATTCACCGAAGCGATCAAATCCTCTCCACTTGCCTTCTTGATTGAGTAGTCAGCCTGAGTCGTGTGTGATGAAAATCCAGCGCCCCAGCTTATCCAAATGCGATATTTCCCTCGCAACTTTGGTTGGTACTCAATGACCGGTTCGCCGGGCTGATGATTCCACCAAGAATACCCCTCCCCGTACCACTCTTCGCGACCTTCTCCTTTTACCTCTGCCCGCCCCTTCGGTTCCACTAACGCGACCGCATCCGAATCGTCGATGACGCGCACTAAACCATCTTCGCGGCGTTTTGGCAGGAACTTTGCAAGTTTCTCGTTCAGGTCATCCAGCTGGCTCTTTCTATCCACTAACCGTTGTTGCTGAGCCTTACTCAAAGGCAACTGACCGTTGCCATGATTGACACCCGCAAAAACAGCTTGCAGCGAGTAGTAATCTGTCTGAGAAATCGGGTCAAATTTGTGATCATGACATCGCGCACAGCCAGTGGTTAACCCGAGGAAGGTGGTTCCGACCGCGTTGATCATGTCATCGAGTTCATTCATCCGTTGAACCTGTCTCAACTTCGGGTCTTGCCCTTTAACTTGATCAACTGGCCCAGCTACGAGAAACCCTGTTCCCATTGGATCTCCGGTGGTATCACCTGCAATCTGAGCCCGTACGAATTGGTCATACGGCATGTCCGCATTGAAGGCTTCGATCACCCAATCGCGGAAAGGCCAAGCGGTGGGTCGCTCACGATTCATCTCATAGCCATGCGTCTCACCGAAGCGAATCAAATCTAGCCAGAGACTCGCAAATCGTTCCCCAAATGATTCATCATCCAAAACGCTTGCCACGAGTTGCTCCCACGCATCCGGACGCGAGTCCACCACAAAGTCCTGCACTTGCTCCGGCGTTGGTGGCACACCTCTGACGACGAGGAACAAACGCCGGATCAATGTAGCTCGATCCGCTCTTGGTGATTTCGATAAACCTGACTTTGCTAAACGGTCTTGAATCAACTGATCGATTGATGACGATTCCGAATCGTTTACCGGCAAAAAAGCCCAATGCGTTAGCTCGATCGTTTCTTTGGGCGGGCCATAACGCTCGGGTGTTTTCGCACCTGATTCAATCCAAGCCTCGAGGGTCTTGATTTCTCCTTCACCCAAACGGCCGTCAGGCGGCATTTCCAAACCAACTTCCTGATGGCGAATCACTTTGATTAGAAAACTGCGATCAGGTGCACTGGGTACAACTGCAGGTTCTCCACTTTCGCCGCCGCGCAATAAACTCGCCAAGCGGTCAACTCGAAACTTTGATTCCTGCTCGTCCTGCCCATGGCACTCTTGACAGTGATTCCTGAGAATTGGCTCAACATCTCTCTCAAAATCAACACCTTGCGTCTTGATGGATGGCAGCAGAAAAACCGCGGTTACAAGCATGATTCGCTGCAACACAAATAACGCTGATTCATTCATCTGACGAATTAAAATCCTCATTGAATACCTGCTTTGCATGTCAATCCACATAAAGAAACTCATTTGAGTTGAGCAGAACACGGCAAAACGCGAAAAGCCCTCGCTTCTTCACAAAGCTCACGGACGACCGTAATTCCTCTTCATCAGGCTCGCGTGAGTATGCGAGCAGAAACCCTTTTTTGACCTGCGAGGAGGCTGATTCACCTGCCTCCTTCAAAAGTCGATCCGCAAAATACTGACTCTGTCGAATGAAAAACTCATTGTTAAATAGAGTAAGTGATTGAAGAGGTGTTGTGGTTGTGACTCGATTTGGAGTGAGGCTCGCGGGGTCGGGACAATCAAAGGTTGACAGAAACTTATTCGGAGTCGTCCTAACTACATAACGATAAATACTGCGCCGCCATAACTCAGGATCGTCCGCTGTCACGTACTCGTATATTGGAGCATAAGCCTCGGTGTACCTGAAATCCTCGAAACCGGGTCCGCCTCGCCGGGGGTTTAGTTTTCCGCTCACCGACAATACAGAATCACGTATCGCTTCTGCAGAAATCCGCCTCGCATTTTGTTTCCACAAATAGTCATTCTGAGCATCAAGCTGAAAACCCTCGGCATTGGACTGCACTCTCGATTCTTGACAGTAAGTTTCACTAAGAAGGATCTTTCGATGCAGGGATTTAAGAGAACCGCCACCCGCCCGAAGCTGAGTGGCAAGCCAATCGAGCAAATCCGGGTGGGTTGGCATCGAACCTCCCGAGCCAAAGTCACTCGAAGTCGAAACCAAGCCTTTACCAAAATGCCATTGCCAGACCCGATTCGCGATCACACGATAGGTAAGCGGGTGATCTGGTTCGGTTAACCAACCTGCAAGAGCCGCTCTTCGTGCTCCCTCCGCCATGTTTGGATCACCAAATACCGCATTCAATTCACCAACGCACGCTAATGCTGCAGGTCCCAAAGCATCCCCGACGGGAGATTCAGAATCCCCCCGACGCAAGCGACGGATCACATCCGGATCGGATTTAGAAATGACCCCAAAAACCCTTGGCGGCTGCCCAAGTTCCTCGAGTTCCGCGTCAACTTCTTGCAGTGCGTTCTCAAGATAAACCAAACGAACTTGGCTATCTTCCGATAACGCTCGATTCGTTTTTCGGTTGATGCGTGGATCACCAAAGCCAAGCTGATCATGGCTGATACCATTCCCACCGTCGGTCGCAATCAGTGTCAAAAAATTGCTCGAAGCCGGAATCTCGATTCGCAACCTCTGCAACCCATCTTTCCGCTGCAGGCCGATTGCGTTCCAACGGATCTCCCCGTCGAGAACCACCCATACATCACACTGATAGTTCCCCTCAGAACCGAAGTACCCCACCAGAGATTCGAACAACAGATCATCATCCCCCAAAGCCTCTCGCATCGGTCTCATGTCAAACGTGATCCCGGCGTTGGCATGCAACCCCAACAGGTCATGATCGCTGGCCGTAAAATCAATTCCTTCCAAACTCGGTGAGTGCTGACTGGCAACTGGCCCGTTTCGGATCACATCCCATGCCTCAACCGCGGTTTTCGGTAATCCGGTTAAGACCGTACCCTCCGAGCTGACAATAAGAGGTGTATCCGAATTCTCTCCATCAGGAACAAAGACTCCATCCACAAAGGGATAATCCGATAATCGAAATTGGTTAGCGACCACATTCCCCAGCCTACCGAAGTCACGGGTCTGCACTTTCGCACTTCGAGGGTCAAGACCGAGCCGATACTGACCAGTGCCGAGTCCTTCACCACCACCTACGATATCCGCCAACGACAAGCCTTTCCCTCTGAGTCGCGCGAGCTCAAATGCTAATTGCTGTCGCTTCTCAACCAATCTTGCTTTCTCGGACTCATACTCATTGAAGGCTTTCTCAGAAACAATTCGATCCCCTCGAGTGACCCCCGCAAAAACGGCCTGTAATTGATAATATTCCGACTGACTGATCGGGTCGAGTTTGTGGTCATGACATCGAGCGCAGTGCACGGTCATGCCAATCGTACTGGTCATCACTTGGGTGACCATATCATCAAGATCCAGAACACGAGAGGCGTTTCGCAATTTTGGACTCTTCGTTTCTACCTGACCAACATAGTCCCAAGGCCCGGCGGAAAGAAAACCCGTTGCAACGACTGCATCAAAGTTTTCAGGCCACAGAACGTCACCCGCTATCTGCTCCTGTAAAAATCGGTCATAGGGTTTGTCTGCGTTGAACGCGTCAATGACGTAATCTCGATACCTCCATGCATTAGGCCTTCTCCGATCACGCTCAAATCCATGCGTGTCCGCATAGTGAGCGAGATCCAACCAATGAGTGGCATAACGCTCACCGTACCTCGGCGAATCGAGCATACGATCAACTAACATTCCCCACGCATGGGGATCCTCCGAATCAATAAATTCCTGAACAGCCTCTGACGGCGGTGGTAAACCGTGCAGATCGAAGGACAGCCGGCGAATCAAGGTCTTTCGATCTGCTCTTGGACTGCGTTTTAGATTTCGCTTCGCCAGGTCACGCTCAATGATCTCATCGATCGAATCAGCATCGACAGCTGCAATGGGTTGTAATGACCACCACTTGCCGTCGGCTCGACCCGCAACTGCAATCCTTGCGTCCTCAGGCCAAGAAGCACCTTTATTGATCCAGCTCCTCAAAATCTCCATCTCTGCTTGGGATAATGGCTCGCCCTCGGGCGGCATGCGAGGCTCCGAATCCATCCCACCCATCAAAAGCTCTTTGATGGGACTATCATCAAAGTTGCCGGGAATAACCCAGCCCTGATCGAAGAGATCACCGCGAGTCGCGAGAAACACCTCATTATCCCCGCTTCCGTCATGACACCGAAGACAGTGGCGAGCAAAAACAGGAGCAACCTGTTCGTGAAATAAAGACGGTCCATCGGCAGCTGCCGCTACCGTACCCACGAAGGCACCAAGAACCAGAAATAGCGAATGGGAAAACGGAGACTTATACCCACCCAAACCGAGAGATTGAAGGAAAGGGCATATCATCTTGGCGAGTAGCGCACTCTTCCAATACCGGACCGTCCCCAGCTGCAGTAGCGCAGAAACCTCACCTGTGGCTGACACCGATGATTCTCCTTTCTCAAAACTCTGATCATTGATTGACTCTGATTCCGAAAAGGATCCAAACCCGCTGAGCACTTATTGCTTTTCACCCTTTGGATCGATTGGTACCAAGGGAAAGTCGCGAGAGGGTGTTCGAACCTGCGTCATCATCGCAGTCAACTTTTGCACAACCTCTGGGTGTTTAGACGCAACGTTCTGTGACTCACTGACATCCTTTCGCAAGTTATATAGTTCAACTTCGAGATTACCCTTTGTCATATTCTGGCGAATTGCTTTCCAATCACCGACACGAATGGACTGCTGTCCCCCGTAACTTGGAAACTCTCGATAAAGATACGATCTCTCGGCCAGTCGCTTTCCGAGCAAGGCCGGTAGAATCGAAACCCCATCGATTGTCGAGGGAGTCGCTCCACTCGCACCAACCGCATCAAGTAACGTTGGCATCCAATCTTCGAAACCGCTGACATAATCACTTGAACTACCAGCTGCAACGCGCCCGGGCCAACGAACCAGCGTGGGGACCCGAACTCCACCCTCGTACAACGATCCCTTCAACCCACGTAGTTCACCCACGCTCTTGAAGAAATCGTAATCAACTTCTTCGCCCAGATGAGTGGTTCCGTTATCACTGCTAAAGACAACAAGCGTGTTGTCCGCGAGGCCCAGTTCATCCAACGTTCTCAACACATTTCCAACATATCGATCCAAGCGTGTAATCATTGCCGCGTAGGCTGCACGTGGCGTGAAGTGAGGTGTGTAGCCATACCCTGAACCGCGAGTAAAAGGAGGATCTTTCCAGCCCAAATCCCAGTATGGCTTCAGGTCCTCATCGGGAACGTGAAGGGCAACATGGGGAATGACCGTTGGGTAGTAGAGGAAAAAAGGCTCGTCCTGATGATCACGAATGAACTTCAATGCCTGCTCGTGAATACGGTCCGGCGCGTAATCTGTTCCCTTGAAAGGATCATAGGATTTCGGATCTAAAGGATTTGCTCCTTTTGCAAGTGATGCATGGCCGGGAACGGGAGGATTGTTATCGAGTCCAAAATGCTTTTCGTCATCCCAGAGGTATGAGGGATAGTAACTGTGGGCATGCGCCTGACAGTTGTAACCGAAGAAGCGATCAACTCCTTGATTCAACGGTCGCCCGGAGGACTCGGGTCCACCCAGACCCCACTTCCCAAAAGCGCCGGTCACGTAACCCTGCCCCCTTAACGTCTCTGCAATGGTGACTTCACCATCGGGGATTGGCCACTGGCCTTCTGGCGGAGTGGATTTATTCGCTCGAACAAAAGCATGCCCAGGATGTTTGCCGGTCAGTAAGACGCAACGCGACGGAGCACAAACGGCATTTCCACTGTAATGCTGAGTGAGCTTCATGCCCTGCTTTGCAAGCTGATCAAGATGAGGGGTTTTAATTTTCTCTTGCCCAAAGCACCCCATTTCTCGATAGCCGAGATCATCGGCTAGAATGAATACGATATTGGGCTTACTTGGATTCTCCGCCAAGGCATCCGATGTGTGAGCAACACTGAACCCGATCAACATCGCAGTGAAAACCATCAGGGAAAAACAACTCAAGCAATTCCGGACCATCTCAAACTCTTTTTGCATCTTGCTGTGAAAAAAACAGAACGGCACCAGTCTACACGATTGTGACATCCCTTGGGGTAAAATGATGCTTCTAACCACCGAGTAATCGCTCCAACAAGTCTCTACTTTCCACACACCGAAGAAACCAACTTTTTCGGGCTGCAAAGGTGTAAAATGGACTGATCAAGCCATCATTGAGGATCGAGTCTCCGGCCAATGGGCCGACATACCTCTGAAACCATCAAAACTCTGCCGTGGAACTAATGTGAGAAGCCTTGCATCCAATCTAGCAAGAACATCAGACTGTTGATCATGTCCAAAGAACGCTCGAGTTCGTTTCGCATTCTCCCACCGATATCACGCTTCGCTAGCAGAATAGTATCCAATGCCCGCAGCAAAACGAAAAAGCCACCTTCGCCCGAAACGAAGGCTCCAAATTGAACCCTTGGAGCGGCGCGAGCTACTAGCGGTGAGTTTTGAATTCAATTACGTCGAGGGCGATGCTGTCGGCTTTAATGATCCTGTTGCCGGACCGACCTACCGAGCTGCACTGGAATCCGCCGCAAGTCGACTAGGCAGTTGGCTGCTACACGATGAAACCATTGTGATGGACGTCAGTTCTTACCCATTTGACGGCACATCGATCGGCGGCGCTCGTTCGGTGGGTGGGATCCGTCCCGTCAGTGGCGGATTCGTACACAACCTGATCCCGAAAAAAATCACTACGGGATACGATAACAATGGCGACCTCCCCGATGGCAGCGTGGAAATCTACTTCTTTGGGCCTGATGATGTCTTTAGTTACCAAACAGACCCCAGCCAAGGAATTGCCGATGACCAGATCGATTTCCAAGCGGTCATCATTCATGAAATTGCTCACACCCTCGGATTCACAAGCGCCACAAACGCCAGCGGCGCAGATGACAGCGGCAACGGACTTACAACACCCGGCATCTGGTCCATGTTTGATCAGTTCGTCTCCGATGTAGACGGGAACCGCCTCATCGATGGGGACCCCAATTCTCCGACCGCCTTTCAAATGAACGCGGCAGCTTGGGCGATCCACAGCACTGGAGGAAAAGGTCCCAACGCAGGACTATTCTTCGATGGCCCCACCGCGAAGTCTGTTTATGGTGGACGTGTCCCGCTCTATTCCCCGGCCATCTTTCAAGTCGAGTCAAGCGTTGCTCATCTGGATAGCGAAGGCTATCCAAATGATGACTATATTTTTGCCCCAATCACCCACTTGATGTCACACACATTGGTTGATCGTGCGGTTCCCCAAGAGCTCACCCTGCTTGAGAAATCAATTCTTACCGATGTCGGCTTACTGGTTAAAGAAGACGTACCGCCGGTCATTACCGCTCCTGCTAACTTGACGCTCGAGGCCGATGCACCATCCGGGTACACGGGCCCAGAGGACCCGTTTGATGAATTTATCGCATCCGTCATTGTCACCGATCTCTTGGATGCGAATCCATCCTTTAGCTTCAGCTTCCCCTCCGACCGAAGTCTCGGCAGTCGCCCCATCACACTCACCGCAACCGACCTCTCGGGAAACACGTCGGTGGTTGAACCCAACTTGATCATTGTCGACAGCACTCCACCTTCACTCGAGGTGACACCTGTAAACACTGTGGTTGAAGCGGATCGACCTGAGGGCTTCCCCTTCAGCGACTTATCGTTTTCTGCACAGATGAACGATCTTGTAGACCAGAGCCCCTCTCTGACAAACGACGCACCGATCAACCTTCCACTTGGCACGAACACCATCACCTTTCGAGCCACAGACTTCAGTGATAACCAAACCACTCAAATTGTGACCGTGCGTGTCGAGGACACGACGCCACCGATTTTCAACCCTCCCGATCAGTTGCAGGTTGGATCCAATGCCACCAATGGTGCGGACCTCAGTAATCTGCAAGAGCTGCCGATCCTTCACCAATACGCATCCGACACGGTAGACCAAAGCCTAACGATCACTGCAACACCGGACTTTATACCGCTGGGATCGAGCGAAGTTTTATTCACAGTCATTGATGACTCTGGTAATCAAGCCGCTGCAACGGTGAACGTGCATGTGAGCGATTCCTTCGACTTTGGAGACGCGTCTGCTATATTTCCGGTGACCCTCAACGATGATGGTGCCAGACATGCACCTTCCTCTTTGTTCCTTGGCAACACAATCGATTTCGATTTAGATGGAATCTTCTCTGATGATGCATCAGGAGATGGTTCCGACGAAGATGGAATCGAAATCCTTACAACATTGGTCGTCCCCTCTAACAGCCCCACGCTTGCCAGCTGGACACTGAACTCCACCGAATTGGGAAAAATCGATGCATGGATTGACTTCAATCGGGATGGAGACTGGAATGATCCAAACGAACAAGTCCACCAATCCATCAACGTACAAGCGGGTATCAACCTACTCAGCTTTGCCGTCCCAGCAGGCTCCTCGGTAGGCCAAACGTTTGCGAGATTCCGACTAAGTAGCGACGGCAACCTCGCCCCAACGGGTTTCTCCGAAGACGGGGAAGTGGAAGATTACTCGCTGAATCTCGTTTCCGGATCCCAGTCCACCGCAGCCGTGGCTAACTGGGTCACCGATGAAGCCTCGCTGTCCCTCACTGAAAACAGCCTGGAGCTTCAGCAATCGGATCAACCCACGTTCTCATCTGATCCGGCGGACGTTGGGAGCCTCTCCATTAACGGGAATGAACTCGATCAATTGATTGCCGTCACTTGGGATACCGAGCAGTCCGCCCAGACGACCTCCCTTTCAATGGATGGAATTTCGCACGTTAATACGATCCATTGGCTCGGGGGCAATTCACTCATTGACCTGACGACAGAAGAGATCTTTTCGGTAACGCGTTTTCCTATCCATTACCTGCTGTCTGCTGAACAACAGCGAATCCGAATCGATCAACCTGCCGTAGACCGCTTATCCCCATTGACCAAACAACTGACAGTACGCGTAACACAGAACAATGCAATCGAAATCGCCGATTTCGTAGATTGGCGCATGGGAGCACCTCGACAAGTAGAGGGCGTCTGGTACGTCTCATCACAACACACCAGTGCAAATGGATTTGAGTTACTCGTTGAACCCGCCAGTCATTGGAACAACATCCTGCATCGAAGCGACATTAACAATGATGGCCAAGTTACCGCGGGTGATGCTCTGAAAATCATCAATGAGTTAGTCGCCAGAAGGTTCTCTGACGAGGCTGATCAAAGTGTTGTACCGATCAGCGAGGTAAACGATTGGCCAAATCTATTTTTCGACCAAAATTCAGATAATCGCATCACCGCCCTCGATGCATTGCAAGTCATCAACGATATAGTCCGTAACAATCTTTCCGGTGGGTCAGGAGAGCTGATCGACCGACATGATCTCAACCGATTGAAACGACGCTCTCACGAGAATGAGCTTTGGAATCATGAGCTTTGGAATGATGAGCTCCGATTTGAACGCAATGATGCATTCAACCATGATCGCCGCTCCCCCTACAACTTGATTTCAAAGGACCCGTATCGAAATCCCACAGATTCGCTGATTGATCAGGTGTTGCGTCACAGAACGGCCAGCAACATCAGCCAGCCCTCGAGCTCGTCGCATCCCGTAGCTCAAAAAGCCCTCTCGGAGACGTTGAACTCGGAGCAAACGGACTCAGTAATACGAGAAATCGTCAGCCACCTATCGCTAATTGACTCGGCCCACATAGCGATGAACCTTAATCCGCACGCCCTAGACCACTTGCTAGCAAACCGCCAGGCTTAGTGATCCGCTGTCTTAATCGGCCGGTAATCACCTTGAAAGGTGCAAAACAGCACCTAAAGCGGAAGTTGGGATTGCCCTACAAGGTCAATTTTCGGTATCCGGTTTTAGAGAGTAAACAACTCTCTCTTCAATGAGTTGAGAATCAGAGGCGGCCCTGCAGCAAGGATGCGTTGCGGGTGTAACAACGTTAGCGGATTCAAGGATGAGATTAAGTCACAAAACGATGCACCGGCCATGGATCCCATGGTTCGCTCCGCGTTTTGCGCTACTACTAACCGTCTTGACATCACCTCTGCTTGGTGACGATGTGACGCTGCGTGAGCTTAACCATAGCTTGCAGACACGCGATCTCTACCAAGCTTCTTTGTTAGGCGAAAAACTCCACGCCGAATCGCCTCCGCAAATTGACATCACACTGCCCTTGGCGAGACTGGCTCGCGAGCTGCAACGAGCAGGGGAAATTGAACCCGCAATCAAGTTTTATCGACGAGCGGTCGAAGCTTCGCAGCGCCCCGAAGCGGCGGGTCTTGAGCCAGACACCAAAAAGATGCTTCGGATTGCTGCATCGCTGGTTTTGAGTCATCAAGAACAGTTCAAAGACGCGTGCGAAGTGCTGGAACCAATTGTCCTCGCAGCTCAGGCCCCGTCCGAGAGACCGCTCAACGCAGACATCCTTGCAAATTGCCAAAAAATCCTAAATCAGATCGGGACAACCACACTCTCAAAGAAAAACCTTCCGATTGCAAAGCTCGCATTTTCTCTCGCTTCACAACTATCGACAGAAGAGGGCGAATTAACCGCGAAGCTTGGACATGCGTGGTCACTCGCGATGATTGGTGAAAATCCAGAGCTTGCAGCAAGTGAGCTGGAACAATTCATCATGGATAACCCAACTCACCAAGACTCCCTTCAGGCTGCAAGCCTGTGCATTCATTGCTTTGAAAAAGCAGGTGACGTCGATGGGACCAATCGCATCACCGCATTGTTACTGTCCTCTTGGCCCGAGTCTGAAGCGGCATGGAAACGGGTGGAGGATTTTGCAAATACAGCAACACCACAAGTTCCGTTGCCGGTTAAGAATTGGATTCTAGCTCACACCTCTCCGGACACCATTGGCCAGCTAAATCTGGATCTATTATCGATTGGCTTAATCTGTGCGTCGCAGCAGCAGACACAACCTCACTGGCGATTGATTGCGAAGCAAATTGCAAAAGATGACGTCGATGGCGTCGCCTCCGCAAAGGTGTTAGCTGAATACACTTCATTAGGACAGAGAGCAGAAGCGGAGCGGTTTGCCACCATCCTCATCGCACCCACGAAAGAGGACACCATTACAGCGAAAGCTCGAGAGGCGGGATGCCGCTGGGCAGGACGAGAGCAGAATTGGTCGATGTTGGCGCTCGCCTCCGACTCAGAGAATATTGAATCCCCCTCACGTTCCCGAACCAGCAATGTTGAAAGATTACTTGCTGAAGCACTCGTCCAGCTGGGCCGCATCCGTGACGCCGCTCCTTGGTGGAATTATCTAGTGGACGTTAGAGGTGAGTCAGACTTCTCAACACTTCTTCGATGTGCCGAGGCAGAAACCAGTGTCGGTAGCAACTCGAGGAAAGCGCAACGACGAATTGAAGATGCGAGAAAGTCAGCCGGCCAAGATGATTTCCGGCTCGCATTGGTGAGTCTGCTGGAAGCGGAACTTGCCATCAGGCGAACTAATTTCGATGAAGCAAGAAACCTACTTGAGCAGATTGTTCGTAACCAAACGATCGATGCAGAGCTGCGTGGCCGGGCACAATGGCTTATCGGCGAAACCTCCTACCTGCAACGACAATTCCCCTCTGCCATTGAGGCCTATCGAAAAGTTGAAATCATTGACCCAACCGGACCATGGGTGGCAGCGTCCTTGGTTCAAGCGGGAAAATCATTTGAACAATTAGGCCACCAACGCGAGGCTTCGATCTGCTACGGAAACCTTTTGACACGATTCCACGATACGGCCTTCGCTGAAACCGCACAGAAACGCCTTGCCGCGATCGCTCCTGATGCTGCTACCGATACTCAATCTCCAATCCGCAGATAATTAGAAAATGCCAAATCCCCATCGCAGCAGGATCTCGCAAACTCACCCTGTGAGAAGTAAAGCGAATGTCGCTGCACTGCTCAGTCGTACCTTGCCGCTGATTGTCCTGGCCATAGGATCGTTCTGGATGATGGATGTCGTCGCTCAGAATCCATCGGCCGATGCATCAGCGCAAACTGCGACAAGCATGATCGATACAGGAAGTAGTATTCCGAGCGTACCCAACAACACCAACACGCCTCAAACGACGCTTCCTCCTGTCACTCCATCGAACAGTTCTTCGCTGATACAAAAAATATCGCAGGGTGGCGTCCTGATGATCCCGTTAGCCCTATGCTCATTGATCGTCGCCGCCCTATCGATTGAAAAACTCGTATCGCTCCGCAGATCAAGAGTCATTCCTCGACCCTTTGTCAGACGCTTCACCGAGTTCGTAGAGGATGGTCAGCTCAGCTACGAAGAGGCAACGAGGCTATGTGATGAGTTCAATTGCCCTGTAGCTGAAGTTTTTCAATCAGCTGTTCGCCGTTGGGGGCGTCCAATGCTTGAGATTGAACAAGCGGTCATGGACGCCGGTGACCGAGTCTCGGACTCACTCAAACGCTTTGTAAGAGTATTTCACGCAATCAGCAACGTGGCGCCACTCATCGGATTGCTAGGGACGGTACTCGGAATGATCGAGTCGTTTGAAATGATGAGCGACACAGAATCAATGGGACGACCGGAAATGCTCGCATCAGGAATCAGCAAAGCATTGGTAACGACAGCAGGTGGATTAATGGTTGCAATCCCCGCCTACTTGGCGTTCATGTACTTCAGCGGAAAGTCGGATCGCTATCTCCATGAAATTGACAAGCTTTGCCAACGTGTCATTGACTGCATCTCCGCCGAGAGCCTAGAGAAAAATGGTGCATCAGGGAAATCGGTCAAACGAAAGGCAGCGTAAAGGATATGCCAAACGACTGTAACGATCGCAAAAGGCCCCTTTCACCGGCTCACCAAACCAAGAAGTCCAAAAACCAACCCCGTGTGCAGTAAAACCTTGCAGCAGTGAACCAGGGTGCTCAAGCGATTCAACGATACGAACGCCGGTAATAGAAGATGTCAGCACGAAGAAAACCCTCCGAAGACGCGTCCATCAATCTGACCCCCATGATTGACGTCGTGTTTTTGCTGGTCATCTTTTTTATGGTGGGCAGCAAATTCAGTGAAGCAGAGAGTCGCATAGAGGTAAATGTACCCAACTTGAGTGATATGCAGGCAATCACCCGAACTCCCGACGAACGCGTTGTCGCGATCAGCATCGATGGAACCATCACCCTTGATGATTCCATTGTATCCCAACAAGAACTTACGAAGAGATTGCGAATCCAGTATCAGAACTACCCCGGGTTACGAGTTGCGGTACGAGGAGAAGCCAATGGGTCGCTGCAACAGACCGTGGAGGTGCTACACGCAGTCCGAAGCAGCGGTGTCGAAAAGATAGGCATTTCAACCCAGAGGATACAACGTTGAGCACAGCGTCCCCCCTCTGGCTTAATCCATACTTTGTAGTGAGCGTGACCGTTGTCTCCATCTCACTGCTGGTCGTATCCGCATGGCTATTTTCAAAGTATCGAAAGGAAAGACGCCTAACCGGCTGGATCTGCCTATTTGCCTCGGCACTTCTCCACCTTGCTCTGATTCTGTTTCTGCCGAGCCTGCACCGCTCTTCAAAGGATTTGACCAATCAACAAGCGGAAAACGACCAGCAAAGCAATCATCAGCCCGTCGAGTTTTCAACGTTCGATCCTGATCAAGAGGCGACAACCGAGAGTGGGCTTGCGCAGACAAGGATCTCACCGTTACCCGTATCCAACATGACAAGCCTTACAGAGGATCCGGATTTCGAAGTCGACCAAAACAACGTGGCAGACACCGCAGGCGACACCGACACTGTGGAAACCGCCACCGTGAATGATGACGTCCCCCCGATCACGCAGACCGATATCGCCTCCGCGTTGACACCCGATGAGCCGAGGGACCTACCTGATCTCCACTCCGAATTCGATTCATTGCTTGATAACGCCTTTGCAGGACTCGACGCGATCGATCCTGAAACCGTAACAGAACCCGCCATTGCATCGAATCAAATCGATGACATGTCACAAGAACGGGAAACCAACAGCGAGCCAAAAGAACCAAGCATCAACGAAAGCAGTGAGGATACATCTGCAAATGATGTCGCTAAAATTGCCCCGACGGAAACCAACACTGATTCCGTTAACGACACGGAAGAACCGAAGAATCCAGTTACAGAGCAGGTTGCGGAACTAGCAAATCCTCTCGAGACACCACCAGCTACCGTACTTGCAGACACACAAAATGATTTCGCAAATCGGACCGGCCTGGCAAAGACAGCAGCCCTACGAGACACGGGTGGAAATGAAGAGTCAGAAGCAGCAGTGCAGCGAGCATTACAATACCTCGTCCGGACCCAGCGAGAGGACGGCGCATGGGACCCAAGGACCAGTGGAGCAGGTCTCGAACGAGCCCCATTAGGCACCTCCCGAGGTGCGGCGGGATCCCGCGCTGATACGGCGATAACCGGCTTGGCTCTCCTTAGTCTGATGGGGGCTGGACACACGCACCAGAACGGGCAGTACGCCGATAATGTGTATCGCGGATTAGCCTTCCTGATTCACCAACAAAAACCTGCTGGTTCCATGGCGGGTCGAGCGAACATTTACGAGGCAACTTACTGCCACGGGATGGCCGCATTAGCCATGTGTGAAGCTGCCGCCATCACTCAAGACGCTTCGGCAATCCTATCAGCACAGCGCGCCATCGCACACACACAACGATTACAACACCCCGTTACCGGTGGATGGCGGTACACCGAAGGCGACCCAGGTGACTTAAGTCAGCTAGGCTGGCAAGCAATGGTACTGGATGCTGGCAGTCGTGCAGGAATCAAAATCTCCATGAAGTCCGCAAATGGAGTGCAAACTTTCTTACGATCTGTTCAAAGTGGCAGGCACGGTGGTCTAGCGACTTACCGACTAGGCGAGAAACCAAGCCGCACAATGACCGCTGAGGCTCTCGCGACCCGACTACTCATCGGTGACGAAATCTCGGACGCTGCGATCAAGGAGGCTGAGGCTAATGTCATGGAACAGCTGCCTGGTGTAGGCCAAGATAATTATTACTATTGGTACTACGCCACCATCGCACTTCACCAGCTGCAAAATAACAATTGGAATCGCTGGAACCAAGCGTTACAGAAGCGACTCCTCGCAACCCAACTTGCCGACGGCAGTTGGCCGACAAACACGCTTTGGGGCGGATACGGTGGAAAGATCTACACCACTGCCATGGCGACCCTCTGTCTCGAGACGTATTACCGCCATGTGATTCGCAACAACAAAAGCCGAATTGCCCAACAGCCCGACCAGCCGTTCCGCCGCTAGGTTGAAACATGACCATCGACATGATTCAATCCGCTGCTGCGAAGGAAGGCTTTTCTCTCGTCGGCGTGACTCCTGCGACCACACCCGCCGGCTACCCAGATCTACTGCAATGGATCGACGATGGATATGCGGCCGACATGCACTATTTTGCAAATCGACGAGACGCTTATCAAAATCCAGAGTCAATCCTCTCCGGCGTTAACTCTTTGATCATGCTGGCCTATCCCTATCCGGCCCCCGAAAAGACGCCCGCCTTTAAAAACAACGCGGCTGATGCATCGAATCACGATGACCAACATGGTGACTCCAAAATCAGCATTCCCAACAACCACTTATCCGGACTGGTCGCACGATATGCAAGCACCGGAGAGGACTACCATGAGGTTCTGCATCCCAAACTAAAACGACTATGCAGCGTTATTGAGAATCAATACCCAGAGTCAAAGACCCGCGGAATCGTCGACACTGCTCCCTTGATGGAACGCGAGTTCGCGAATCTCGCTGGCCTCGGATGGATTGGCAAAAACACCCTACTGCTAAACAAGTATCACGGCAGCTATTTCTTTCTCGCATGCGTTCTCACAACCCTGTCATTTGAGTCGTCAACACCACACGAAACTGCGCACTGTGGCTCCTGCACCGCTTGTCTTGATGCCTGCCCAACGGATGCCTTTCCAGAACCAGGCAGATTGGATGCCTCGAGGTGCATCAGCTACCTCACCATTGAGCACCGAGACGCTGTGCCTCTGGAACTCAGAGAGAAAATGGGGCATTGGCTCTTTGGATGCGATATCTGCCAGGAGGTTTGCCCGTGGAACCGAAAACCAACCAAACGCTGGGAGACCCAACAGCGGGAGATTCTGAATCGAGAATCTGACAACACCATCACGCTTACCCAAGATAACGACCCACCGTCACACGCTACAGTGGAGGTTCCAGAGACGCATACCCTAATGGCACCGCCAATGAATCTCGCTTCGATCGACTTAAGTCAGCTGTTCGATATGGACGACGAAGCGTTCCGCAGGGTATTTCGCAAGACGCCGTTGTGGCGACCTCGCAGGAGAGGGATCCTGAGAAATGCAGCAATCGTACTCGGAAACCAAAGGGATCCAGACGCAATCCCCGCGTTAAGCCTTGGGCTCAAAGACAGGGAGCCTCTTGTGCGAGGCGCCAGCGCTTGGGCATTAGGTCAAATCCATCACCACTCCATTAAATCACTTCTTGAAACGCAACAACAAGAAGAGACCGACCAGCAAGTGTGGAGCGAGATCGATCTCGCCCTAAGAAAGAGTCTTTAGCGAATCTGAGAGCCAATTCCCATCTAAACTCCTTTCTGTTTTTCGCCTGACCATGCCCTGAATGCCATTCCCTCGGCAACTTGCGATAAAATGCAGATCGTCGTTGTCCAAGGCATTCATCCTCGACACTGCCGCTGTGACCACCACGTTGGCATGTAGGAAATACGTCACCCAGGGCCATGTCAAATCAATCCATTGGTTCAATCACCACAACGGGGGATACCAAGGGTCAATTGACGCTCCGTCGGCTGACAACGACAAGACCAAGAGATCACCTAACAACGCATTCAAGCCTGCACCGAACCTTTTTCCTCGATCAACAAACGAAAGCCTCTCATGACTTGCCAGCGAAGACGCTTCAGCTGCTACCTCTCCGTCACAATTGCACTTTTATCAACCCTCTCAGGCCACTCAGAGGATGCACCCAAACCGAGTCCTGGAAAACAGATTGAGCATACAACCAAAGATCCAGAAAACGCCCTTTCTTATCTGATCTACCTTCCCAAGAGCTACGATAAAGCCAGCGACCAAAAATGGCCCCTTGTTTTGTTTTTACACGGTCGTGGTGAGAGCTACGGGCCACTCAGCCTTGTCGCAAAATGGGGACCACCAAAATTCGCTCAGCGCGGCGACGACTTACCTTACATTCTTGTATCACCTCAGTGCCCGGGGTCAGGGTCATGGAGAGACGAAACTCGTCAAAATCAACTCTCGGAACTACTCAATCACATCACCGACGAATACAAAGTGGCATCAAACCAGGTTTACCTTACGGGGCTGAGCATGGGTGGATATGGATCGTGGACCCTTGCAGCGAATCATCCAAACCGCTTCGCGGCTGTCGTCCCGATTTGCGGGGGTGGTGAACCGAGCACAGCACCAAAACTTGTTGAATTGCCAATCTGGGCTTTTCACGGAGATCAAGATCGAGCGGTTCCGCTCCAGAAATCGGTGGATATGGTCAATGCGATTCGTGAAGCCGGCGGGAACAAAATCCGCTTCACCACCCTTGAGCACGTTGGGCATAACTCATGGTCATCAGCCTACGCATTGCCTGAACTCTACGAATGGATGTTCCGCAAAAAGCTCAGGGTCCAAAAAGAATAGAGTCGGCCAACTTGAGATCAAACGAAATCAGATAGGCATGCGGTTCCGGAGGTGAGCGTCGGACTTAACGACGTGATCATTCACCGCCAACAGGCACTTTCATCAGCTTGAACGGAAGGATCACGCGACCAATCTGACTCAATCTTTTGGCCGTGGCCTCTACTTTTTTTCCTCAGATCCGCCGTTTTCCTCAGATCCGCCGTTTTCCTCGGAACCACCGCCTTCCTCGGACTCACGTTTATCTTCCATCACCTCAAGAACCTCACCGACCGATTTTTCTTCGGGTTTGATATTGAGGCTCCAATAGTGAAGCATACCAAAGCGATCACTACGCGTCCCTCGCACGACCAACTCCCAGACGCCTTTGGCATTCTTCCCGTTGTAATGACTCAAGCTAGGCTGACGCTTGACTAACGCCATTGGCTGAAAATCACCTTCGAACGGCGGTCGCGCTTTGTTGATCGGGTAACGGGACTGATCATTGAAAACGGTGTTATTGAAGTTGTCATCGTGCCCCCCCACTCCGGCGAATAGTTCGATCCGCTGCCCATCAGGACCGGTTAAAAAACAATCGAGGTGGCTCGTGTGTGTGTGTGTGATAGAAACCTGAACATTAAGATCCGCAATCAGTACATCATCGGGCACTTCAATCTTGGAGATAACCGTTTGTTTCGGAGGTAGAATTTCTGCATTACGATTTGCAAAACTTCCACCCATCAAGCTTTTTGCCTTGGTAATCTCGTTTAGCGTAAGCAGTGCATCACGGTTTAGATCCAAACCTTCAAACTCGTTCATCTTTTCAACCGTCCACTCAGTCGTGAACTCGGCCATCGATATTTGACCGTCCTCATTTGAATCAAGCTCAAAGAACCATCCGGGCACACCATCGGTCATTTCACCGACTTCTTTTTGAATCGGATCGAGGTAATTGAACATCTCTTCCCGAGAAACTTCACCATCACGATCAATGTCAATTTGGCCTACGGGGAGACCTAGCTCGTTGACTTCCGAGACTTCAAGACGACCGTTCCGGTTGGCATCAAAGCGCGAGACAATCGTTGCAGATAGCCAGTAGCTACTCCCACCACGACGCCACCACTGGCTTTGATCTTCTTTCTCCTCCCAAGAGGAACGATCGCGTCCCTGATAAGTTCGCCACGCTTTCTGCCGCAATTCGTCAGAAACCTGGTCCAGGGCCCGACGTCTTGCGTATCGCTGGGCAAGTTCAAGCCGCGTCAGTCGATCATCTCCATTTGCATCATCCGCAAAAGGGTCGCGATGCGTCCATCGTTCGTAGGATGCTTCTTTTCTGTCAATGAAACCATCCTCATTGCGGTCCCGAGTCCGAATCATACGATCAGCCATCTCCAAATCCGCCTGAATGTACGGATACTTGACATTACCAATACCAAATTCAGGCACCAGAGGCTGATCCGGATCAGGTGCAAAAGAACGAACTTGAGATTGAGCATCAACCTCCACCCGATCATCGGAAACACCGTTCTGCGTGGCGTAGTAGCGTCGAGCGGCTCTTAGCAAAGATTCGACGTCATTGTCCTCATAGATGGACAAACGACTCGATTTCATGATCCGCTCAAGGTAGGGCCTCGCAAGCGGAGTGATCTCATGACGTTCGACCTCCCCGTCTTTATCGCGATCGAGTCTCTCTAGAGCTTCTCGAAGACCTGACTGGCCATCTGCCGGACGACTGTCAGCAATTGACAGCAGAAGACAAGAGAGTGCGAGGAACAGATTGGGAAGACCAAGCTTCATGACTGACACTCGGGAGAATGCAAATCGAAACATAAGAATACGATCAAACATGTGAATCTTCGAAGATGAAGTACTGACGCAATCATTTTCCGTCATCAACTCGTTTACCGGTTGGCTCACGACGCTCAGGCTGCTTGCCCGGCGAGCCGTAGGATCGACCGGGAACCTCTTGTCCAAGATAACGCATCAAAACCGATTCAAATACAGCCCCACTCTGAGGAGCGATCACCTCAACAGTCTCTTCAGCCATCGAATCAATGACCTTTGCAAGACGCTCCACTTCGCCGAAGAGCTGCTGTGGCGCTGTAACAACCAGCGAGTTGCTTGCTTCATGCACAGCGATTGTCATTTTAGGAGTACGATCAATGATCGCTTGGCCTCCTTTTGAGTTGCTCGATTTGGAATCCGATTTCTTGTCCCGGTCATCGCGAGAATCTGAAGCTCGAGGCTGTGCTTGCGTGCCAGAGGCCGCAGGTTGTTTTTCCTGTCGTGATTGGTCGATGATCACTCGTCCGGTAAATGCCGTCCGCAGCGTTTCAGCGACTTCCTCAGCTTGAGCATGCTTCAACTCAATCAGATGAGAGGTTCCACTTGTCTCAACGGCCGTGATACTGTTGTCTTTGTCGACGATTTTCAGATAGCCCTCGATGGTGTCAATCTCGTCAAGCGTACCTTGAGCAATTAATCGATTGAGCCGAGAATCGGAGGTAACCGTCATCGTTTTACCGGCACTGAGTGTTAGCATTCCCTCTCGTGAGGTTAGGAATGCACCGTAATAAGACGCCGATGGCACATAGCCGTTTACCAGCGAACTTTCCGTGGCATCCGAGGCAACCTCACCCCCTTCGATTAGGTCAGCGAGCATCCTCAATGCATCATCCGCTTTGGCATACTTCAAGTAGAACACAACGGGTGGGGATACAGATGCTCCAAAAGAAGAAGCGATCAACTGTAGATGGCTTTCGAATTCATCAAGTGCTGCAATGTCTTCGCACTGCATCAACAACCCTTCTGGTAACAATTGACACTTGATCTCTGGGGCTTCGCTTTCACCATTTGCGGTTAGCCAGCGTTGTGAGGCGATTACAGACTGCCTCCGCTGCAACGCCTCCCTCGAGCCTAACCCCCGGATTATTGCAGGTAAATCCGCACGTCCCATGGGTCTTGAACCTTGTGGCCCAAAGCGATTCATCCGGTCAACGCCCGATTCAGCCAAGACTCGCTCACTTGCTCTTTCCTCCCCTACAAGTGGTCGATAAACCACCACTGGATTCTTCCCACGCCAAAACTTGGTGGCGGCCTCAATAATATTCAAAGCCGATTCCCCACGCATGGGAAGAACTCGAGTTTGATCGACGGAACTCCTCATGGGGGAACCGGATACTTCTGCCGCACCAGCAGGACCCTGAACTCCGTCCAAGCCTTGGACGATTTTTTTAATTTGTTCCAATTGCGGGCGTTTTGCTCGAACGAAAAGTCGACGATTGGCAGGGTCCGCATCAATCTTTGGCGTATTGGGATCAATTTCATCTGGGTCTTCAAACGCACTTGGAAGGTCAAGCATTTCTTCTAGGAGACTAATGACGAAAAAGGGATCGGTAGTACGCAATGGGATGACTTCAAAATCCGCCTCGGCTGCCTGCAATTGCATCACGGTCTGTTGAATCTCGTCTTGGACTGACGGAGGTGCCCAAGCCACGATGCTACTGGATGCGGTGTCAATGGAGAGACGCACATCTCGGCCAGCTAAAAGCGTTTGCAAGACGTTGTAAACAGTGTCGACATTACCGCCCTCGACAAGGTGGCGCCGAAGTTCAGAGGGCACCATGGAATCGCCTTCTGAGACTTCGGGTTGATCAATCGATTGAATGAGACCTTCAAGCAATTTGACCTTGTCCTCCATCCCCGTCACGTAGAGGTGCTGCCCCCTAATGTCCGCCGAGACACTCACGTCAATTCCTATCATTTCACCAGGAGCCAGACCGAGGTGAGGTCTTGCAACTTCTAACACATCCTCTGCCTCAACATGTTTTAAGGCAAAGCTCTGAACGACGGTTCCATTTTCCATTTCGTCCGTCTGAAATGCATCGAGAATTTTCTTGACGCTTCTTAGCTTCGAGACGGTATCGATCATCAACAGCTGGTTGGTTCGACTCAGAACCTCAGGAGTCACCATCAGGTTGAGCACCTCCACCTCTGCGACGGCCCCCTCCGCATCAATTTCTCCGAGTGGAAAAAGGCACCGAACCACATCATGGTTCGGCAAGTCACCCAAGGTTTCAGGATCAACCATTCTGGCCAGTGCGTTCAGTTGCTGCTTACTACGCGGATCTCCAAGGTTGACCACGGATAACATCTTACCGCTACGAAGAATCGTGTACCCCTCGGGCTGAAGGAAGAGATTGATTCGATCAATGGCCTCTTGGATCTCAAAGCGACTTGAATCTGAATAGCTAAAACTACCCGTTGGCAATTCACCAACATGAAGCGCTAGACCTGCTTCGTCAGCGATCCAATTGATAACGTCACGCCAAGGGGTTCGATCAAATGCGAAACTGACCGAATCACTGACTGATCCGTCAGATGCATCGGTCGCTGGTAGTGTCGGTTCTTCCGCGGGAGTGGACTTGAGAATCGCATCGATCAACTGCTGCTCTTCTGAAACAACTGGGGCAACAGCTTCAGGTTCGGATGACTCCGCACCAAGGGTCGAGTTTTGCGAGCCATCTGCTGGTCCTGAAACCCGCGGTGCATTTTCTGTCGCAGAGTTTTCCACCACGGACTGATTCTCAGCTGATTGCGGTAGCGTCTCTTGAGCCTGAAGCTCCAAACCGGATCCTGATTCGAGAAAAAGAAGGCAGACGAACAATCGAATACAAGCCACCAATAACGAAGCGTTTTGCAAACGGAGGGTACGCGACATTCCAACGCGGAAAGACGTAAAGCTGCGAAAAATCACTGAGCAACGCTTGAGCGTTTTCATGGCTTTCTGGATCACTAACGGGAGGGGAAGCTGAATGGTGGGTGAGTCGCGAGCCGAAAAGTGGTTCGCTAATCGGAGGTCGCATTGGTCTAAAAACGCTGAACTGACTCGCGCGTTTATAGGATAGGCGGGTGGGGAGGTTGGCAGGACGAGCATGTTGGGCGTCTGCAAGTTAGCGAAATCGCAACCGCAGTACCGACAAGAGTGACTCGGCGAGATCATTGACCCCGAAAAGACGCCGCTCGCGGGCATTCCAGCGTAACTCATTTACTGCACAACCGGGACGTTTTATCCGAATAATCGCCCTAATCCTGCCGTAAATAACCTCAAAAAACCAGCTACTACTCGAGTAATCGGCTCACCGACAGGTGACACCGAACCTTTCCGAATTCAACCATCAGGATCGCCAAAACTGCTACGACAGGGATGAAGAGCCAACTGGACTGCTAACCGCTACCACCGGCGATGCGACGATTTCCCATCACAATGTAAAGAAACCAGATAAAAAAGATCTTCAACTATCGAAAAAGAATACATCGCGGTAGTCGATGTCTTCCTAACAAGGGTGCCAAACTGCGCAAACAATTCATCCTTTACTGATTACACTTCCAAAGAGACGACGCTGCGAAACAGAATCGAAGCGTCAATAAGGATCACTGCTACCCTAAGGGGTTCATGCTGCGATAGAATGGGCGTCCGCAGACGGCCTCCAAGGCCGGTGCGCTATCGCTAAGTGCGACAAAGATCTCCTGAACGCTTGCCGACAAAGCAGCCAACATCAACTCGCGTTTCTTCGAGCCGCTTTTGAGCAAGCCGGAACCTGACGCAATAGAACTCAACAAAAATAAACCAAGCATCCCATCACAAAACGACACGGAGTCCTCACATGCTGCGATCCCTTCACAGCCTGACGATTGCCCTTATATCCACGTTCACCCTCCTTCCGCAACTCCGTGCGGAAGACGGTGACTGGCCAACGTTCCGCGGATCAGATCGTACTGCGATTGCGTCTGACAAAGGACTGCTTAAAGAGTGGCCTGAATCCGGTCCCAAACTTCAGTGGCAAGCGAGTGGCATGGGACGCGGATACTCGAGCCCAGCAATCTCAAATGGCAAAATCATTACGATGGGCGACGGTCTCTCCACTGTGCAAGACGCCGATGAATACCTGATCTGCCTCAATCTCGAAGATGGCAAAGAACGATGGCGAAGCAAGCTTGGCCCCGCTTGGACCAAACACCAACAAACCTCGTGGCAAAGTTCTCGCAGCACACCAACCATTGACGGCGATTCTGTCTACGCCCTCACCGCTGACGGAATTCTCATCAAGCTTTCGAGCGAGGATGGCACCGAACATTGGCGAAAGAATCTCAAAGAAGAATTCGGTGGAAAGAAAGCAGATGGCTGGGGCTACAGCGAATCCGTCCTCATCGATGGCGAGCATTTAATCTGCACCCCCGGCGGTGAGGCAAACACAATGGTTGCCTTGAATAAAAAAACCGGTGAACTGATATGGAGTTGCCAACGCCCAGGAGATCGGGGCGCGGGCCATGCCTCGGTCGTCATTTCACAACCAGCTGGGAAAAAAGTTTATGTGACGACCACGGGCTCCGGGGCAATGGGAGTGGATCCAGAAACCGGAGCGCTACTCTGGGATTACGAGATCCCGCGAACCACCGCAGTCATTCCAACACCGATCGTCAAAGACGATCTGGTCTTCTTCACTGCAGGCTATGGAACTGGCGGTGCGTTGGTCCGACAGGTCAAGAAGGAAGGTTCGGTCGCAATCGAAGAAATCTACGGGTGTGACCCAAAACTCCAGAACAAACATGGGGGCGTCATCCTGATCGGTAATCACCTCTACGGCGACTCCGGCGACGCAGGCTCTCCCTTCTGTGCGGACCTAGAGTCAGGAGAACAACTCTGGAAAGGTCGTGGATCAGGCAAAAAATCGGCTTGCGTGGCAGCGGCGGATGGCCACCTCTACTTTCGCTACCAAGACGGGACAATGACACTGGTCAAAGCGAATCCCGAAGAATTCCAAGAGGTAAGCGCTTTCACCGTGCCCGGAAGCGGCGATCGCCCAAGCTGGGCCCATCCCGTGATCGCCCATGGGAATCTCTACCTACGTGAAGGCGATACCCTGCTCTGCTACTCGCTGAAGTAGCCTCCAATGTCGGTGAAACCTGCCTCAACGCGAGCGTTTGTTGGGGCAGGAACACCACCACGGCACGATAGCATTAAGCTGTCACACCCAAAAGGCTGCCCGCCTAAAGAAGAGCCCCCCACTGGCCAACCCTCCAATCAGAAGATCTCATTGGCCCGCTGCCTCGCTTTCCCCTCTGCTTGGTTGCTGATTTCCCCAGCAACCAATCTTGTGCAATCGTTGCGCGACCAACCGTTTCGCATGTAGCAATGACGAAACAAGTCAATATCCAGCACAACAATCTCAGTGGCATCAGTCACCCATTTGACAGCAAGTTTCGCACCTACCAAGGAGGCGAACGCTGGTTCAAAGTTCGGTTGATTTTGAAGTGTTCATTTGTAGCGAGAAGGTTACTTTGCAGCGAGAGAGCGCGACGCACAACAGCCACAACATCGCTCGCGCGAACCACCGCTCGCGCGAACCATCAACTGCAAGCTTCTTGCAGCCAGCGGCCGCATCAAAAGACCGTCGGCGCGAACACTCGTTCGCGCGAACAAGCAGCGAGACGCATGGGCCTGTGAAGAGAATCGCTCTCACAAAATTCGCCCGCAAAAGCGTTAGCAAGACTGCAACGTTAATTGCTAGCGCGTCACCATTAAACTCGCAATGGAAGCAGCAGACAAAACAAGCAATGACATCGGTGAATACCATCACTCACTTCGTTGAACAGTATCGGCAGATCCCTGTAAGGGACTAAAGAAAACAGACCAGCAACCGGAAAGAAAAAAAACAAAACCGAGACAGAAAAACCCACAACGCAAGAATGAGTCACTCAACTGCGATATTGCCGAAGGCTACTTTAATACCGCAAATAACGGTGTTTTTTTACAAACGCTCAGACACATCGACAAAAAAGCATGCTTACTAGAACAACAAAACACAGAGGCATAACTAACGACAACACGTCATCAAAATAACTCACCAACGAAAACTAACCTAGCCACTTAAACAGATCAGGAGACATCAACAACGCACAAAAAAACTAGCTCAATCAGAGAGAGAACAACACAACAACGATAGCCGAGTTTACTGAACAGCTATACATCACAGCATTAAAACAGTTAACACTTCATAAGCTAAATGCTACACGCTTGAATCTTTACAAACATATTTTTTTAGCTCCAACGAAAGCAATGAGTAAACAAAAAACGTGCTTATCAATTACATCACACAAGGTGCTTTAAAGTTTTTTTTGAACGATCAAACAAAAGGGTCAAACTGACGTTTGCATGAAGCGAGCTGATCGCTCTAATACGCCCGTGACATGAACAGGTCGCAACGCTTCAGGATGAAGCAGCTCATGTTCATGATCACGTCGAAACCCTCTCACTGTGTAGCGACTAACTCGACAACATCGGACTTCAGGATGAAGGCCAAACGAGAAAGTTGAAACGCACGGAAGCGTACTACACAGGGAGAACTTTGCAGGGCAGCCACAAGGATGTGGCTTGCTCTCGCAATGCTCTCAAGTAGCTCTTGAGCGTGACTGGACGTCATAGTCTCCAGTACATGCATCTGGCGTCTCACAGGTACTGCATCAGGCATGCGTCACCGTGACATCTAATCCTCTCGCGAACTCATCTGACTCGCTTTCAAAGCTCTCGATCCAACCAAAACGAGTCAACAACCACAACAAGTTTGGGTATCCATCGAACACCATTGGTTCGCCACCAGGAGAAAGACAGTTAAGCCTGACACAAAACCGGCGGGCAGGTTAAGATCACGATTCAATCCCAACTTCGGACTACTTTTCTTTTTTTGAAGGGAGGAAAATGAAGCTGGGGGGATAACGAGAGAGATGAGTTTTATCGAACGATAAGCGATAAACGGGCCGTGAAAATCGATCAGGCTCCTAGAACTGGACGATTGCCCACTGCCGCCAATGCCACAATTTTCCAAGCACTCTTCGCCAATGCTTACACGACCTGCATTCATTGTCTTGCTATTCGCAGCTGCACTTATCTTCGAAACGAAGACGAACGCGAATCAGCCTGTCCTGCCCAATCTCAAGTTGGAGGGATTCGATGGGAATCAAATCTCGCTCTCTCGAGACCCATCGATTAACCTGCATGTCCTTTGCTTTCTAGGGACCGAGTGCCCAATGGCAAAGAGCTATGGCCCAAAACTGGAACGAATCTCCGAACAGTACTCTGACCGAGGCGTTCGGTTCATTGGCGTGATGAGCAACGTTCAGGATTCAATTGACGAAACCAGATTTTATGCAGAAACGCACGGCATCACATTTCCGTTAGGAAAGGATCGCGACCAGATTGCAGCCAATGCGTTCGGTGCGACACGCACACCTGAGGTAGTCGTTCTGGATCGAGCCGGCAACACTCGATATCGAGGTCGAATTGACAACCAGTATCAGCCAGGAGTTGCCCGCGAGAAGGCAACTGAACATGACTTAGTCGATGCGATCAATGCGATACTCGAAGGAAGCGATCCACTAAAAAGCTCAACTGTAGCAGTGGGATGCTTGATCGGTCGCAACCAGAAAGAGGTGACTGACTTTTCAGTGACTTACTGCAAACAGATCAGTCGCATCCTCAATCAGAACTGCGTGGAGTGCCACCGCGACAAGGAGATCGGCCCCTTTCGATTGGACCAATACGAAGAGGTCATTGGCTGGGGAGAAATGTGTGTTGAAGTCATCCAACAAGACAGGATGCCCCCATGGCATGCCAATGACAGGCATCAGGTCTTTGCCAATGCCCGAAAAATGCAACCGAAAGACAAACAACTCCTAGAGCACTGGGTTGCCGCAGGTATGCCGTACGGAAACGCCTCTGACCTACCGCCCCAACAGCAGTGGGTCAGCGGCTGGAGACTCCCCAAGGAGCCAGATGAAATCTTTCCGATGAGCAACACCGGATTTCAAGTCCCTGCGGAAGGAACAGTTGAGTATCAATACTTTGTTGTCGACCCAAAATTTGAGAACGATCGCTGGGTCCGTGCGGCCGAAGTCCTACCGGGCAACGCATCGGTGGTCCATCATTGCATTGTTTTCATTCGACCACCCGATGGCGCCGAAATTCGTCAAGCAGGTCTTCTGTCCGCCTACGTACCGGGACATATACGATCGACGTTACCCGATGGCTTCGCGCAACGCGTCCCCGCGGGTTCACGTCTCGTCTTCCAAATGCACTACACACCCACCGGCAAAGCTCAAGAGGACCTCACGCGTCTGGGACTTGTCTTCATGGAAGAAGAGGAGGTGACCCACGAGGTCATCGCGATTGGAGGAGCGGAGCAAGATTTTGAAATACCGCCCAATGCCCCAAGGCACGACGTTTCGGGAAAGGTACCGTGGCTCCCGAAGAATGGCTACTTGATGTCCATCATGCCGCACATGCACCTGCGTGGCAAATCGTTCACGTTTAGTGCGAGAACACAGGAACGAACAGAGATGCTCCTCGAGGTTCCAGAATACGATTTTAATTGGCAGCACAACTACGAACTCATGACCCCCTTACCGCTGCAAGAAATAAGCTCACTACAATTCACTGCAACGTTCGACAACTCTTCCGACAACCCCTTTAATCCGGATCCGAACGAGAGAGTTTTCTGGGGCGATCAAACTTGGCAAGAAATGGCCGTCGTTTATTTAACGCTTGCACAACCCCTGAACGCAGACTCATCACAGCCACTCGCCACCGGCATGAGGGAGGAGAAGAAAAAACAAACCAGCACCGAAATTCAAAGCAACGATGAGCGGACCGCCGAGCAAATCCGATCCCAACACGCTAAATCTGCGAGACAATTTGCAGTTAATTACATGCAACGTTTTGATGCAAATAACGATGGGTTTATCGAGCAACATGAATTACCCAACGCTGCTCAGCTTTTTCTATTCCGCAGGATGGATCGCAATGGCGACGAACTGCTGGACGAAACTGAAATCATGAAAGAGGCACTGCGTCGCCCTGTGATCCCTCAGTCGCTAACTGAACGCACCTAGCAATGACGCGGTCGCACGACCTGACGATGACTGACTGGCAATCCACAACGCCAAGCCGGAATTAATCGTTCGACTACACAACGCCAAAAGACGAGCTCACAAGATCGTGCTGAGATTGTTCGGAAAAATCGCAGACTGGATCGTTGACTACAAACGTACCACTCTTTCGTTCATCATCATTTGGACGGCGATGATGTCCGTCGGTCACATCAACCCCTATTTATTTCGACCCTACGTGGAAAGCTTAAAGTCCAGCCTAACGCGTTGGAGTGCGACTGAAGCCGACAGCGAAACGAGCAGGCAATCTGAAGCAAAAAAAGAACAAGGGTTCTCTGCACCCCCAGAACGGTCGCCCCCAGATGTCTCCCCCGTTCAGATCACAGGGGGCGATGTAATCGTTGTCGCAGAATCGGATTCCTTTTTCACGCCCAATGGAATCCGTGCGATGAGACAAGTCGTGCGTGACCTGGAATCCCTACCGCAGGTGACCGATGTCCTTTGGATGGAACAAGCTCCACCACTCAACCTCTTCGGTCTAGCAGAGCCAATCTTACCGAAAGCAGGATCTCCCCCTGGCCGCTACCAGGCTGCCAAAAAAGCAGCTCTGAACCATCCTCTCGTTGCTGGCCAACTGCTTAGTCGAGATGGCAGGACAATGCTGCTAATGGTCAAGCTCGATTGGTTGTTTGTCATGCAGGATGGAGATTGCACCAATGCATTGAGAGAAACTGCTGAGCGAGTTGTAGATGAACTCGACGACACAAACATTACGTTTGCCGTCACCGGATCAGTACCCATTCGCCTGAGCCGTGCATCAAGCAACCGAAAGAATGAAAAAAAGTACCAAGCAATCGGCTATTCAATCGCACTGATTATCGCTTTCATTCTTTTTCGGGGATTATCGAGCGTCCTGATCGTTGCGCTCGCACCAACCTTCGGTGTTTTTTGGACACTCGGTCTCCTACACCTGCTCGGATATGACGACAACCCATTCAATTCGGTAATTGTTCCAGTTCTGCTCTGCATGGTCGGATTCACCGACGGAGTGCACATGATGGTGCAGATCCGTAAACATCGAGCAGCAGGACGATCCACCCGCGATGCCGCAAGACAGTCCATACGAGAGGTTGGACTTGCCTGTTGGCTCACATCACTCACCACGGCTATCGGCTTTGGATCGTTAAGTCTGGCGCATCATGAGATCGTCCGCGAATTCGGCTACTCGTGTATGATCGGAGTGGTGATGACATTTATCGCCGTCATTACCATTATCCCGTTCGCCTGTGCGACACAGATGGGAAAAAATGTTCATCGGGGGTACGGGCAAAATCTGGTGGATAAAAACCTAAGCAGAATTTCGGTCATCATCGATTACGTCCTGAGGCACGCTCGGACCATCAGCCTCTTGTCCGTCCTGATCACAGGCTCGCTGATTGCTTTCACACTGCAACTGGATCCAGATGAGCGGCTCACCAGCAGTTTAGAAGCTGGTGGCGAAGCAGCGAGTGCATTAGCCCATATCGATGACGCGTTTGGTGGAATGGAAACCGCGGAAGTGAATATTCGCTGGCATGCAGACGTTACTGAGAATTCCGGCGAAATTGGACAGGTTGTTTCCGAAGTGAATGAAGCTCTTGTCGGGGAATCAATGATTGGCAATCCAATTTCCATCGACAATCTTATTGCCGCATTACCAGGCGAGGGCCGACTTGCGGATCGCATGTCAATGATTGAGCTACTCCCTCCACCCCTCAAGCGAGCTTACTATTCGCCGGAGTATAGGTACGCGAAAGTTGGATTTCGAATTCAAGACCTTGGCATTGCAAGCTACGGCCCTGTCTTTGAGCGAATAGAAAAACAACTCGACTCAATCCAAGAGAGCCATCCAAACTTTCGTCTCGAAATCGCGGGAAGTGCAATCTGGAGATGGAAAAACCTTTACCAGATTGTGGTTGACCTCGCATACAGCCTTGGCACAGCGAGTCTTATCATTTTTGTCGTTCTTACGTTTGTTTACCGATCAATAAGACTGGGCCTTATCTCGATCATCCCCAACCTATTCCCACTTGCTTCAACGGGTTTTATTCTTTGGTTGTTCGGCCAAAACCTAGAGATTGTCAGTGTGTGCGCTTTCACTGTCTGCCTCGGCATTGCAGTGGATGACACCATCCATTTTCTCACTCGGTATCGAGAGGAGCAAAACCAGTGCGTCGATCCTCAACAAGTGATCCGAAAGGCTTTCATTGGTGTCGGGACCGCCTTGATTATGACGACCATTGTTTTGGTCATCGGTTTCAGCACGGCACTCATGAGCGATTCGCGGGATCACCGAATCTTTGCCATGATGGGTATCCTGACCATCAGTACCGCATTGCTCGGTGATTTACTCTTCCTCCCTGCTCTTCTACTAAAATTTGGTCCAAAAACGAGGCTCATCCGCAATGATGACAAGCTCTAATAAGAGAAGCTTCTAACCGGCGACTTGAATCCTTACCTGAGATTCTCAAAAATGCTGCGAATCGATAAAAAACACTTGGACCGTAAGCAATTGGCATTACTTGCCAACTGGATGGTCGACCATTTGCCCGATCAATTAACGATTGGCATTACAGGCACACTTGGCGCAGGCAAAACAACGCTAGTCCAATTCATCGCCAAAGCCGCGGGAATTAACACCGAATCAGTAACAAGCCCAACGTTCACTCTGTTGCAAACCCATCAAGGAAAAATCAAGCTTCATCACATGGATGCCTACCGAGTTCAAGATGAGGACGAGTTCCTGGAACTTGGAGTTGAAGAACTGTTTGAAGACCATGCTTGGACATTGATCGAGTGGGCAGATCGCGTGGAAGCAGTCATGCCACAAGACACACTATGGATCAAAATTGACCTAACCGAGGACAAGAACCTTCGCCATCTATCATTCACGAACACGGGTTCCGATCTTGACTCCATCCTCGCTAAATTCGAGTCACAGGCTTTTTAGCAACCGGTCCCAGTAACACGTATTGATCACACAACACAACTTTCAATGACGACCTCACTCGATACATTTCGCACTGCCGTAGCCGGCTGGACATTTATTGCCGGTACTGGATACTGATAGGTAGCGGCGTTGTGAGTCACAGCGACACACGGTTACGCCAACGCCCTCGTGGTTCCCGAGCTTTCTAAATCCGCAATGACCAGAGAACCGGCCCACCGACAGGCCCCCTTCGTCAAACGCATGCCCAGTGGGTATTCACTGGAGGATGCATTCTTGCGTCTTTGCGGTCGTCCAGGCTGCCTCTGGCTTGATTCCTCGGCTCCGACTCGGCAACTGGACCCGGGCGCACCTCCCGTGGGACGCTACTCATTCCTGACCTCTGATCCGATTCAAACAATCAATGCCGAACTCGAATCACCGAACCCTTGGCAAACAATCCACGATCTCTATGCTTCACTGCCGGTTGACCTTGATCCCGAATTACCTCCATTCCAAGGTGGTATCGCCGGTCTCTGGGGATACGAGGCAGCGACTTGGCTCGAAAAAATCAACGCGCCTCCCAAAGACCACCTCTCAATACCCGCTCTATCCGTGGGGCTTTACGATTGGACACTAGCGACAGATCACCTAACCGCGACGACATGGCTGATCTGCCAAGGACAGTTTGATCGGGACTGGGACCAACGATGCAAGAAAGCAGAAAAGCAAGCAGAGGAATTGCTTGTTCAACTGCTTGCTGAACCGACCGACGCAAAAACCACCAATCCCCCGTGTCAGCAAAAACCCAAATCAGCTGACAAGTCTCCGGGAGCCGAAGCGGTCTGCGCAAAACCAGGTACTTCTGCAACTCCACTCAATCAGCACGCAACACCGATCCGTGGAATCAAAAGCAACTTCGCACCCGACAGCTTCCCCCGCTCCGTGCAGAACATCATTGAACGGATTCGCAACGGAGATTCCTTCCAAGTGAACCTCGCACAGCGGTTGTTAACAGACGCAGATGATTCGTCAGCGAGTCTTTATCTGCGATTACGCAAAGCCAACCCAGCACCCTTCAGTGTTTACTATCATCAAGACGAATTTCAAATCATTAGCAGTAGCCCAGAGGGATTCCTTCAGGTCCGTGGACAACAAGTGGAAACGAGACCGATCAAGGGAACAGTGAGGAGAACGGGGCAGGAAGCGGTAGACCGCGAGCTCGCCGAGCACCTGATTGCCAGTGAGAAGGATCGTGCGGAAAATATCATGATTGTTGACCTTCTGCGCAACGACCTTTCCAAGTCCTGCGAGGACGATTCGGTCGTGGTGACTAAACTTTGTGGACTGGAAATCTACCAACACGTTCAGCACCTTGTTTCAGTGGTGCAAGGAAAATTACGCGACGACCAATCTGCTTCTCAGCTTCTCGAGTCATGTTTCCCGGGTGGCAGTGTGACTGGTGCACCGAAAATTGAGGCAATGCACACAATTGCCGAACTCGAACCAAATCGCCGTGGTGCGTACTGTGGTTCGATCGGTTATCTCGGTGTGGGCTCGCAAGCCGACTTCAATATTCTGATTCGCACGATCACCGCAAAGAACGGCCACTGGCAGTTTCCCGTTGGTGGTGGCATTACAGCACGTAGCCAACCCGAATCAGAAGAGGCGGAAACCTGGGCAAAAGCCGAAGGAATGCTGCGGGCGATTCAGCCAGTGGTTTGATGGATCCGTGACTTCAAATGGCACACGGTGTGCGGTCCGGGGCAGTTGACGTTTAGTCAGATCAAGCGGAGAAAGCAGAAAAGCATTCTGGAGTCTGACCAAGATTATTCGTGTGGCCATGTGCCGCACTTCTCACCGACGCACTGCTCCGCGATGCAACCTATTCGCACCAACTAGAGCATGGATCAAAACTAGTTCTCTACCTGAGCGTGATGCTTTGCCTGGGGTCTTGAAGGCGACTGTTTAATGACTCACGGCAAAGGAGGTAGGGCATTCTGAATTACCTTTAACGTCGCAATCGGCACATTGGCCTCGACAGGTTCAATGGCAATAAATTCTCCTTCCGTACCAAATGGTTTGTAGTTCCCACCGGGTACTACCACCCATTGATGCTCAAACAACTCCGTTGGTGCGGGCAGTACCCCAGCTATATCCTCACCAACATTCACTTCAAAGAATTTGTCGATGTAATGATAATAAATCTTTTTTCCATCATGGGACCATGTTGGGTGATGACCACCATTGAAAGAAACTTGCCGAGCATTTTCCGCAACGAAAGGAAGCGGCGCTACATAAATCTCGTAGCGTCCTGTGCGGTCCGAGACGAACAAAACCCATTGATCATCGGGAGAGATTATTGGCCCCCAATTCACGCTCTCATTCTCAAACGTTAGACCCTCCATATCGGTCCGTCCCGAGACATCCGTGATTGCAAATTCACTTTCGAGCAACATCGTCTCTTCAGTAGAACCAATGGCAGCTTTGACATACCATCCTTTCACATTGAATAGTTTCTCCCGTTGGCTCCCCATGAAAGACATTTTGTATAACCCGGATGCATTGTTCACCGTGGCTCCATAATAAATCTCTTTTCCATCGGGACTCCAGAATGGGAAGTAGTTGAATCCTTCCGTCGTTACTTTTCGAATGGTTTTTTCCACCATGTCATAAATCCAGATATCATCTCTTTCAGCAACCCTCGCTAAAGCCAGATACCTTTCATCAGGAGATAACTCAAATCGACCAAATCGACCTGGTGGAAAATTCTCCAATCTCTCTTTTACCTGGCCATCCGACCCCACAATCGCCAAATAGCCTTCATCAGTGCGTTGCCCCTCCAAAAAGACAATGGTGCCGTTCTCTGCCACATCGAAATGGGCACATCCTGAATAGCCGTTGGAGACCACCCGTGAGGTAATCATGATCTCATTACCAGAAAGTTCAGTGGTCGCGAGATCAAAGGCTCTTGCAAATAAGCCTCCATCACGACTGTAGATCAGATACCCTGACTCACAGTATCTCACACGCATTCCTAAAAGACCCATTGATACTTCGGATTTATTCTTTGGATCAAAGATCACGGTTTCCGAGTAGTCATCATGAATACTCTTACCTTTCCTCGTAAACAACATCCTGCCATCAGGTAACGCGGACGGGTTATTACAACCGCACCATGTTGTGGCGTAGACCTCTTCGCGAGTCCCTCCCGTTTCCGAAATACGCCAAAGCGTCGATGCTTCTGTGGTGGGATAATAAATAAACCCATCATCCTGCCAGTCTCCTGCACTACCCTCCTCTGCATCCGCAAGCGTCCTAACATTGCCACCATCGACGTGCACAACACATAGTTTTTCGCCAAGCACAAACGCAATTTGTGTACTGTCAGGGGAAAAGAACGGACTGTGGGCTCCTTCCGTACCAGCGATCTCGGTGTGAGAAAACCCATCAGTTCTCCGAACAACCATTGGGTCAGTTGAACGGCCTGTTGAATACACAATGGTCTGGCCATCTGGTGACACGGCGAAACAGGTTCGATACCGAGCCTTCGATTCTGTCCCCAGTGAAACAGGAGCCTGCAATTCAATCGATGCATAGAACGGTCGGAGCACATTCAATGGCCTATCCTGGATCCGTTCGACCGATTTGTCTCCCGAAATAAGCCACCCTGACAATAGTCCAATCATCGCTGCAACCAATCCAACAGCCAGCATCACTGGTTTTTGGTAATTGGACTTTTGAAAGATAGTTGGCCCGATAGCCGAAGCACTAGCCAGCGTCGATTTGCCACTGATTAATTCTTCGAGTTCGATCCGAATCATTCCCGCATCTGGCAACCTGGTATCAACATCTTTTTGAAGGCAACGCTCGAGGACTTTCACCAGAGGACCAGGAGTATCCGATGGCAGTATTTTCCAGTCAGGCTCTTGCTGCAGCACATTGACTAACGTATCGGAGATGTTGTCTCCTTCGAAGACTCGGCGGCCGCAAAGCATTTCGAAAAGAATGCAGCCAACCGCCCACAGGTCTGCCCGCTTATCCACCGTTCTTCCTCGAGCCTGCTCGGGACTCATGTAGGAGGGCGTTCCAAGCACCTGACCTGCCGCCGTTTGAGCCGCTTGATCCTGTGACGAACCTGACCCTCCAACGCGGACGTTTTTTGCCAGACCAAAATCGAGGACCTTAACGACAAAACTTGAGGTCAATCGGATGTTGGCTGGCTTTAGGTCTCGATGCACAACTCCGTGATTGTGCGCGACTTCCAACGCCGTTGAAACTTGTAACGCAATTTGCAGTATTTCGGATAACGTGAGCCTGCCTTCTGCTATGACCTCATCTAACCCCTGTCCTTCCACGTATTCCATCACCAGGCAGTGCTGCCCCTCGATTTCTTCATGGCTATAGACGGTAGCAATGTGCGGGTGACTCAAGGAGGCTAGAAGGGTTGCCTCACGCTTGAACCTGGAAACCCGGTCGCCGTCACGAGCAAATTCGGATGGCAACGTCTTGATCGCGACCGTCCGATCCAGATGAGAATCGACCGCCTCGTATACGATTCCCATCGCTCCACGGCCAACAACTCTAACGATTCCATACGGACCCAATGTCTCCTGAGCCCCATTTCGACCTCCAACCTCGGGAGCCAAAGTTTCAGAAAGATCTGAATCTAAGAAGTCCTCATCGTTACTGCTCATCCTAAACCTATTCTGCTATTCTTTTCCTAAGAGCACACTCAGGTCGCCCGATACGCCAAAGAGCCTCAATGATACCCTGATACATCAGCACGATTCAATAAAGCGTCTAGCCCGGCTGATAGGTCGTGGCGTACTGACATCACCGATCGTGCAGCACATCTAAATGTCAAAACCATGAGACAGCATTGCCCCACGCACTGAATTGTCCAATAAAGCATCCATAATGAGTAGAGGCTTCATTCATTAAAATGGAGACCACGACGAAACAACAACCAGTGCTCATTGCGTCAGTGCGAGCGGAGTGCGACGAATAGCAACCTTGCGCAACTGAGAATGCGAAATCAGCTTTCGCAAAGAAACAAGAAGCCTGAGATCCGTCAACCAGCTGCACCGTTGATCCCCTGCACCGTTAATCCATCCCCTGACCAACCTCAAATTGGCATGAATGACATGGCATCAGATCCAGCACACGCGATCTACTGTTTTTCACATTGCTACAACGCCCCGCTGCCGGATGATCGAGTGTCGAGGCTGACGGTCCTTCAGTTCGATGCAACCAATAATTGCCTGCTACCAGTGCAACAGTTAACCTTGCCGGAAGGGACATTGATGCCTATCTCCCAAGTGGTTAACCAGGATCGCACCAAGCTGTTCACAACCGCCGGAAGCAATGGAATCGCCTGCTATCACTTGGATCCGCAAGACCAAGGGAAAGTAATCGGTGATCCAATCCTTTTGAACGTGACCGCGGAACCCCTTCCAACACCGTATGGGGTTATGCCTGTTGATATCTGTCTCGACCTGCATGAGAAAAAACTATTTTCATGCAATTTTTTGGCGGGCTCCCTCTCTGAGCTCTCCCTACGGACCGACGGAGGACTTCGCGGCAATCCTCGT
>CAXQOB010000087.1:0-17805 GCA_964225475.1 Candidatus Nitrosopumilus sp.
TACCCTGACCGTTACACTCTTTCCCTACACGACGCTCTTCCGATCTTAACACCGCGACATTTCGCATACTTGAAGATAAGTGAAGGTTGTGACCGTTTATGCACCTTCTGCGCGATACCAAAAATGCGGGGGAAGCATTACAGCAAACCCATCGAACAGGTTGTTAACGAAGCACGTCAGCTAGGAGAAAATGGAGTTCGCGAGATAGTTATTGTGGCACAGGATACTACCTATTACGGGAAAGACCTATACGGCAAACCACGTCTCGCAGACCTATTACGAGAATTAGACTCAATCGAGTCGGTTGATTGGATTCGTCTTATGTACTTCTACCCCATGTACATCGATGATGAATTGATTGACACGCTCGCTTCATCAAAGCGAATCCTTCCGTATATAGACATGCCACTGCAACACGCCAGCGATCAAATGCTGCGCCGCATGTCGCGAAAAACCAACCGAAGCAGTCAAGAGAGCATCCTTCGAAAGCTAAGAGAACGAATTCCGAATTTAGTCATGCGCACCACCATGATTACAGGGTTCCCGGGTGAAACGGAATCGGATTTTGAAGAACTGGCCGAGTTCGTCACTGAACAACGCTTTGAACATCTGGGTGTCTTCACCTATTCCGTTGAAGACGATACCCCAGCAGCGAGACTGCCAGATCGCGTTGCAGCTGAGGTTTCCTCAGAACGCTATGATCGCTTAATGGAAATTCAGCAAGGGATTGCGTTTAAATGGCTCCAAAATCGCATTGGCGCGACGGAAGATGTCATTATCGATGCACCGTTGCCTGAGCAGCCCGGCGTTTGGATCGGCCGTACCAAAGCGGAGGCCCCTGACATTGACGGTGTTGTGATCGTCTCCGGCATCAGCCCTGAACAGAACGTCGCTGTGGGGGACATTCTGCGATGCGAAATTGTTGCCGCGGACGGCTATGACCTCATTGCGGCGCCGAGCGAAAACTGACTCGAAGCGAAGTCTCAGTTTTAAGAACTCCCCAGAACGCCGCACCCGGCTGTTGCGTGATTTCCCCCCAGGCACCGGATGTGTCAGCGGTTGGGTTTTCTCTTTTTATTGCGAAGAATCGTTACAAAACGGGCTCAACAAAGAATGTAGCCCCACATCTTCGCGTTCTCGAGTCAAACAAGCCTAAAGGCAATTTACTTGCTGATTCTTGGCCCGAGATCCTGAAAACCCCACAAACGTCTGGCTACCTAATTCCTCATCCTTTATCTTTTAGGTAAGAACATGACCTTTTCCTACGCTGCAAGTGACAACTCATCCGCTGACCTTCGGACGCCTCACAAGCTGGATGATCAAACAAATACCGCGATGAGCAAGCCCGAATCCGTATCGATTTACAATGTCCCCAACGCGCTGACATCAGCGAGATTCGCGTTGGCGATTGCGGTGATCACTCTCATTCCAATGGGAGCTTACACGGCTGCGTTAATCATTTTCGTCATCGCGGCTTCGACGGACTGGATGGATGGCTACTGGGCAAGGAAGTACGGGCAGGTAACAAAACTTGGTCGCATATTTGACCCATTCGTTGATAAGATCATTATCTGTGGGACCTTCATTGCTCTCGTTGCAATTCCCAATTCCCCGGTTGCTGCATGGATGGCCACTGTGATCGTCGGTCGCGAACTTTTGGTCACCAGTCTGCGCGGTATGATCGAAGGTGCTGGCGGTGATTTTTCTGCGAATCAGCTCGGCAAGTGGAAAATGGTTCTTCAATGTGGCGCGGTGATCAGCATTCTGGTTTCAATGATCCGACCAGAGATTGCCATTTATGAAACCACAAGTCTCGGTTTTCTATGGGGCGCAATCGGCTTAACGGTGTACTCTGGCATCGAGTACTCGCGTGCAGCTGCACGCATCATGAGTTCGACCAGCTCAGATTCAGATAGCGAACAGGAATGATTGAAGCGACACGAATCATTGTCATATCGCTCCTGATCGCAATCACCTTCGGCGGTTTCTTTGGCTGGGTTCGCATCGCACGATTTTGGTGGTCTCAGTCGAGAAAAGTAGACGAGCCTAATCGCAAACTAGACCTCCTGCTTCCGCCTACAAGCCGGCACCGCCCCAGCTGGACCGTTGCCGATTTTTTCCTCGCGATGGGACTGGGAATTTCACTTCCGATTTTTCTCCTCAGCTTTGTATCACAAACGCCTGATCCAGATGCCGCTTTGGAACCAAGCACTCAACCTCAGCCTAAATTATCGCTGGAGCAGCTTGCCGTACAACTTTTTTCATACACTCTCATTGTGAGCTCGCTGATTGGGTTGATCTCACTGACCAGCGGGAATGCCATCAAACGCATCGGCCTAACTTTCAACAAAACTAATCTATTGATTGGATTGAAATCGACTCCAATCATTCTGCTCGCGGTGATGCTGCTCAACCTAATCGCAACCACGATTGTGAAATACGAACATCCCGTCCTCAATGAATTGTCCCAACAGCAATCGGTGGCATTCTGGCTGATGAGCTTTCTGGTCACCGGTATTGCAACGCCAATCTATGAAGAGTTTGTATTCCGAGGTCTACTACAAGGATCATTGCAAGCGCTGGCCGATAAAACGCCAAACGACTCAACATGGCGTCCCGACTCCATCTGGCCTGTCATAGCCGCCAGCTTCATCTTCGCAATGTTGCACTTTCCCGGGCAAGGCGCCGCCCCGATTCCCATTTTTGGTTTGTCGGTGGGCTTAGGTTACCTCTACCGACAGACCGGATCTCTGTGGCCACCGATACTGGTGCACATGATTCTTAATAGTCTCACATTAATGGAGCACCTAACAAAAACACCCGTCTAGGGCGTCCGACAATCACTCTGCCTTTTCTCCATTTGGCGGTATCTCGTCGCATTCGGGTTAATCCAGTCAGCGTTCGATGCGTCACATCTTACAGAGGTACCCATCTCAAATAGCACCAACAAGAAGCCTCGTTTACCGGCTAACTGAATAGCGAACGCCTTCCTCTGGTTAGCAAAGCACCGCTCTCCGATTTGCTCGGTGAGAAGGTTACCATTTCTGTTATAATCAGGAGGTTCTTTCCAAACGATTCCAGTGCTGATTGTGAGTCAGATTGATGCGGACAAATGGCTCCTGAACGCAACAACTCTGGACCACCCTGCAATATGCACCCCACCCGGTGTGCCCGCGGTAAAAAGTTTGGACATTGAACCGCTACTAATAACAACCCATTGTTAACGATCAACGGGATCCCACTACCCGACTCAAAGCTAGCGAAGGCCTAATCATGTTGAACCTCACGTCAAAAGCAGTTGCTCACACCTGCAACGGAAGCACTCGACGCGACTTCCTTCAGGTCGGCGCCCTAGGCGCACTTGGAGTCACCCTTCCCGATTTACTTGCAGCAGAATCAAACGCAAACACGCAATCAGGATCTGACAAGCGATCCTGCATCATGATCTTTAACCTCGGCGCGCCAAGTCAACTCGATACGTTCGACATGAAGCCGGAAGCACCTGCGGAGGTACGCGGACCATTCAAAGCCATAAGCACCAAGGGTGATTTTCAGGTCTCTGAGATCCTACCTCGACACGCGGAAATTGGTGATAAGTTCTCAATTGTGCGATCCTGTTATCACACCGCGGCAGCAGTTCACGACGCGGGTTGGCAAATGCTCCAAACAGGGCGTCAATTCACTGGCGGCGTTAACTACCCGCACGCCGGAGCAGTTCTACAGTACCTCAAGGGACGCAGAAGTGACCTACCGGCCCATGTTGTACTACCGGAAACCATGGGACGCGGTGGCGGTAACCTGCCGAACGGCCAGGCCGGCGGTTTCCTCGGGAAATCGTACGACCCTTTCGCTCTGATGGCAGATCCTAGCAAGGAAAACTTCAAAGTACCCGATCTCTTACCTCCGAACTCACTTGGTGATGTACGCATCGACCGTCGAAGAAGAATGCGTCTGTCAATCGAGCAACATTTAAAGGACCTTGAGCAAACTGAATCTGCACGAATGTTGGACCAGAATTTCGAGTCTGCTTATCGTTTAATGAATAGCCAACAAGCGAGAGAGGCCTTTGATCTTTCCAAGGAACCCACGTCGGTACGGGAACGTTATGGAATGAATCGATTCGGACAGTGCTGCCTTCTCTCACGACGGTTAATCGAAGCCGGCGTGAGGTTCGTAACGGTCAATACCTTCCTCACCGTATTCAACGAACTCACTTGGGATATACACGGCAGTAAACCGTTCACCACAATTGAGGGAATGAAAAACATCGTCGCTCCGATGTATGACCAAGGGTACTCAGCGTTGATCTCAGATTTACATGAGCGAGGGATGCTAGATGACACGCTGGTTTGTGGGCTAGCGGAATTTGGTCGCACGCCGAAGGTGAATCCGGCCGGAGGTCGCGATCATTGGCCTCAGTGCTTTTCATGCACCTTCGCCGGAGGTGGCGTCAAAGGAGGTCGTGCAATCGGTGCGAGTGACCCCATTGGTGCAGTGCCCGCGGATCGTCCCACACAACCTGCGGAAATCATCGCGACCATCTTCAAGAGTCTAGGTCTTGATCTTCATGCAGAATTACCAGGCCCCGCAGGGCGGCCGTTCCCACTCGTGGACTTTGGCTTCCGTGAAATCGGAGAATTGTTCTCGTAACCGAATCGAATTCAGTTTGTCGAACCTTTGATCGGCAAAGCCCCAGAAAACTTGTTTCCTGCCGGCAAAAACAGTGAAACCTATCACTCGTCTCACGCTGCTCGTCACTCCGTCGTATCCTACAAAATGCACCAGTCAATCAGCTTTTCAACTCCCGCACGAGTGCTGCGTCTCAATGTAGCGGTCCTTTGCGTGTCAACAATCCTTTCCGGGGCAATACTTTGCTCGCCAAACAAGGCAGCCGGGAATGGAATAACCATCCTTCCGACCGAGATTCAACTCAATCAAAAAACTAAGTCTCAGAGATTTATCGTCTATCAAACCACGGAGACGGGTGGGATTGGTCGTGCATTGCGAGCTTCCGAATACACAGCCGACTTGTCAAATCCCCAGATCGCCTCACTTGAAGGACAGAACCTCACCGCACTCGCCGGAGGGTCTGGAGAAATTCACATCTCGTCAAATACCGGCGAGAAAGTATCTGCGAAGGTTGTCGTTTCCAATAACGATGCTCAAACAGAGTGGAGTTTTCGACACGATATCGAAAACATCCTCACGAAACTGGGTTGCAACTCGGGAGCCTGCCACGGAGCCTTGGCGGGCAAGGGAGGTTTTCGTCTTTCCTTACGCGGATACGACCCAGACTTTGATCATCAATCAATCACGCGAGACTCCTCTGGCCGTCGAATTGAGTATGCCGAGCCTGCCAAGAGCCTTATTTTGACAAAGCCATCAGGTGCATTACCACACAAAGGTGGTATGAAGCTGAACACGAATAGCGAGGAGTACCGCGTACTTGCAAATTGGATTTCCAACGGTGCTAAGGGGCCAATTACAGAGGAACCGAATCTCACGCGCATCAGCGTCCAACCAGAGTCCTCGATACTTGAAGTCGGCGACAGCACTGCTCTCCTGGTAACAGCACACTATGAAGATGGAACAACACGAGACGTCACCAATTGGGCAAAATTCACATCAACCGATGAAACAATCGCCAACGTTACAGAAACGGGCGATGCTGCAATTACTGGCAGCGGTCAAGGCGCTGTCCTTGTCTGGTTCGGAAGCAAGGTGGTTCTTGCGAACTTGACTGTTCCCTACTCCAACCAATTAAGTGACGACACTTTTGCTAATGCCCCTCGCAAGAACTTCATCGATGACATCAACCTCAAACAACTGCAGGAACTAAGACTACCACCCTCACCCCGCTGCGATGATGCAACCTTTTTGAGAAGGGCCACCATCGACACGATTGGGCGACTACCAACGACTGCCGAGCGAGAGGGTTATTTTGCGACTCCAGCCAAAGATCGGCGTGACTGGCTAATCGATCAACTCCTGGCGGGCGATGCCTACGTCGATTACTGGACGTATAAGTGGAGTGACCTACTGCTCATTAACGGATCAAAATTGAGACCAGTTGCAGTAAAAACCTATTACCAATGGGTTCGCGATGCTGTTCAGCAACGCTTACCTTGGGATCAATTTGTTCATCAAATTCTGACCGCTACCGGCGGCAGCAACGAAAATGGTGCGACCAATTTCTATGCCCTGCATCAAAGTCCAGAAGAAATGACGGAAAACGCGAGCCAGGCCTTTCTCGGACTCTCGATTGGTTGTGCAAAATGCCACAATCACCCGCTGGAAAAATGGACCAACGACCAGTACTACGCGATGGCCAACCTATTCGCTCGAGTGCGAGCGAAAGGCTGGGGTGGCGATGGGCGTAACGGTGATGGAATACGCACCGTTTTTGTTTCTACGTCAGGTGAATTAATTCAACCAAATCGAGGGAAGGCTCAACCTCCAGCACCGTTGGACGCTCCTCCCTTGGCATTCGATGACACGCGGGACCGTCGCGAAACCCTGTCAAATTGGATGACCGATCCGAAAAACCCTTACTTCGCTCGAGCGATCACCAACCGTATTTGGTCCAATTTCTTTGGAAGAGGATTGGTAGAACAGGTGGATGACCTACGTCTCAGTAACCCCGCGTCCAACGAGGAGCTACTCAAAACAGCCGGAGAGTACCTCGTCAGCGTGGAGTTTAAGCTACCTGAATTGATGAGACAGATTCTGCAAAGTGAAACCTATCAACGCACTAGCGTCGCCATCGACGGAAATTCCCATGAGCAACGTTATCACAGCCGTTACTACCCAAGGCGAATGATGGCGGAAGTTTTATTGGATTCGATTGACCAAACGCTTGGCACAACAACATCCTTTAATGAAATCGCTTTCCCTGGTGCTGACAGTCAAAAAACCGAGTTCTATGCAGAAGGAACACGCGCTATTCAACTTTATGATGCGGCCGTTAAGTCGTATTTCTTGAAAACCTTTGGCAGGAACCCAAGAGAGATCACCTGTGAATGCGAAAGAAGCGATGACCCAAGCATGATCCAAGTGCTACACCTTTCTAACGGAGAAACACTCAACCCGAAACTTGTTACCGATACCAATGTCATCTCCAAAATGATGGCAGATAATGCCTCGGACCGAGAAATCATCGACCACCTCTTTATCACTGGTCTCTCCCGTTCTCCATCAGACCAGGAGAGACAGAACCTCTTAGAGATCGTTAGTGAGTATGGTGATGATCGAAAAACCGCATTAGCGGACGTCGCATGGAGCATTCTGACCAGCGGTGAATTCACCTTCAATCATTGAAAAACCGGACGTTCACGCAACCACAACGTAATCAATAAGCAAACTTACGAAACCCATACTGACGGCCATGCCTAAATCCAACTTGCGCGCGTACCGCCTAACATTCACCTTGATCATGTTTTCAGCGTTCGCGATTGCCGCTCCGAACTCCAACTGCACTGCTGCAGATCAGGTTGATTTCGATCGCGAGGTAAAGCCAATCCTCGATCAATACTGCGTCGGTTGCCACACCAAGGATGATCCTGAAGGTGGGTATGTAATGGAGACCTACGCGGAGCTGATAAGTGGTGGTAATCACGGTACCGCAGTGACTCCGGGTGCGGTCGACAGCAGTCGCTTGCTGCTCATGCTGCAAGGGAAGCTTCAACCAACAATGCCCCCTGAGGGAGAAACGCGTCCTTCTGAAACTGAAATAAGAGTGCTGGTAAATTGGGTGGATGAGGGTGCTGTCGGCCCAAAAGGGCCTCCAAACGCACGAAGAAATATCAAGACTCCTACCATCCCTCGAAACTCCTCAATTGCGCTCCCAGTAACAGCAATGGCAAGCACGCAGGACGGACGATTTCGGGCAACCGCTCGATACGGCGCCATTGCGATTACGACCGCGACAGGCGAATCTGTTTCCAATATCCATGACAACTTGAAAAAGATCAATTCACTCCGCTTCAACCATGATGGGACGCGTTTACTGGTAGCCTCTGGAATGTCTGGTGCATACGGTGTCGCAAGCCTTTACTCGGTGGAAACAGGGGAACGCTTGAAAGAGTGGGTTGGGCACCGCGACATACTCTATGCCGCAGAATTCTCACCGGACGAATCGCTGATAGCCACAGCCGGATACGATAGGGAGATCATTTTATGGGATACCAAATCAGGGTCACCCGTCAGAAAAATGAGCGGACACAATGGCGCGATCTTCGACCTAGAGTTCTCCTCCGATGGTCAGATATTGGTGAGTGCGTGTGCGGACGAAACCGTAAAGATCTGGAACGTCGAGACTGGACGTCGACTTGATACTCTCAGTCAGCCAGAAGCTGAAGTATTTGCCGTCACCCTGACGAAAGATGATCGCCACATTATCGCTGGAGGCGCTGACAATCGCATTCGCATTTGGGAATTGAAGTCGCGAGATCGTGAGTCCATCAACCCGCTACTCGCGACCCGTTACGTGGATGACTCGGCTATTACCCATCTGGAGACAACTCATCAAAATCAATCGGTAGCAATAATTACGCAAACTGGCAATCTAAAGTTTCTAGACACTAACCAGTGGACTCTTTACTTCACTGCTGATCCCTTGAACGACACCGCCACGGCCGTTTTATCTGAACCCAATGTGGATCGCTTAACCGTTTGCCTGATGAATGGTGAGATCGTTACCGTCAACGTTCCCAAAGTAACGAATCGGTCAGCTAACCCCGCGAACAGAGCAAACCAGGTGTTTCTTGATTTGGGCGAATTAGCGGTTAAAACCGAGGAGGAGTTACCGACGGTCAATATCTCTCCGAATACAGAGCATCTGGCACCCATCCAACCTCGCCGTGCGCCAAGAGGTGCAGAGATCGAGGGTCGCATTGCTCAATCAGGAGAATCCGATCTGTACCAATGGACTGCCAAAACCGGAGAACAATGGGCCATTGATGTCGATGCGGCACCAAATAGCTTGATTGACCCGATTGTGACCATACTCGACAGTGACCAGCGACCGGTCCTACGCACACGTTTGCAGGCCGTCCGGGAATCGTACTTTACGTTTCGAGGTAAAGACAGCAAACAGGTTGGGGATTTTCGCCTCTTCAATTGGGAAGAGATGCGTTTGAACGACTACCTCTTTGCCGCGGGAGAAGTCACTCGCTTGTGGTTGTACCCTCGGGGACCTGATTCTGGATACAACGTGTACCCGAATGATGGACAACGGTGGACCTATTTTGGAACGACCCATACAACCCACGCGCTCGGTGAACCCGCATATGTTGTGCGTCCACTCAACGACAACGAAGTCCCCACAGCGAACGGACTGCCAACCTTTGATGTTTACTACGAGAATGACGATGATCCGCAACGACGGGCGGGCAAAAACAGTCGTTTGATTTTCTCAACCCCAAAGGACGGAACGTATTACGCCAGAATCACGGATACTCGAGGAATGGGAGGGGATCAATTCACATACATACTGCGGATCCGCCCTTCAGCGCCCAACTTCCTGCCCTCAATTGCAAAAGCCAACGGAAAGATTCATCGTGGAACCGGACGTGAATTCACGGTAAGAATCGACCGCATTGATGAATTCGATGGCGAGGTAACCTTCGAGATTCCCGATCTGCCATCTGATTTCACTTCAAACCTTCCTCTAACCATCGAAAAGGGTCAGAGGTTCGCAACGGGGTGTCTGTGGTTACCGAGCGATGCAACCGGCTGGGAAGGAACTTTAACGCCCAATGTCATCGCAACGGCAACCGTTCACGGAAAACGCGTTGAACGCAATCTCGGTTCCGTGGGCGATCTGACATTAGCGGATCCTCCCAGTGCGATTCCCACCATCCATCCGATAGATCGCGAGGTGGCCCCAAATGAATCATGGACACTGCAAGTACGCCGCGGTGAGACGGTTTCAGCGCGCGTCATGATTCAACGCAAAGATGGATTTAATAATGAAGTCAGTTTCGGGAAAGAAGATGCAGGCCGAAACAGTACGCACGGCGTCTATGTCGATAATATTGGGCTCAACGGACTGCTTGTCCGGCAAAGCGAGAACATCCGCGAATTCTTCTTGACCGCTGACCCGATTGCCAAGGTCGGCAAACGATTTTTCCACTTGCGAGCGGGAACAGATGGTGGCGTGACGTCACACCCAATCATTGTCGAAGTCTTGCCCTAGCTCACTGCGGGTTTAACAATCTTCGGACACAAAAAAACCCCGCCCATTTGGGCAGGGTTCTTGTATGTTTTTGAGCGGAGTTTCACCAGTCAGTTAACTGGAAAACATTGCGTTTAAGCTTCCGCAAGAACGTTGATGCGTCGACCTTTTCGGTCGAAACTGACTTTGCCATCAACAAGGGCAAAGAGAGTGTAATCGTTTCCTTGACCAACGCCTTTACCTGGGTGGAACTTGTTTCCAACCTGACGGACAAGAATGTTTCCAGCACGAACGGCTTCACCACCAAACTTCTTGACGCCGCGTCGTTGTGCGTTCGAATCGCGTCCGTTGCGGCTCGAACCTTGCCCTTTCTTATGTGCCATCTTCCAAACTCTTGAGATACCTGTGATTTAATCCTGTACGACACGCAATTTATCGACTACACCCACTTTCCTCAAGAGCCAAAAAGCCGCGTTTGGGCTACACAGACTGGACGTGCACAGCAAAACCGAGCACGAACCACCCTGCAAGGGGGTAGCATGGTTTCCCTTCAGGATCAGGTGCCTGAATCGTAGTCAAAATTGGCTCCCCTAGCCACGAAATGATGCAACGGCTCGTTCCACTGATGAGATTAGGGCCCGCCCCAACTTATTGGCAATCCCGCTCTAACTCCATCAACCATGTACGTGCAACCTCATCCTCCGGTGACAACCGTAGACACTCTTTCGCGTACACTTTAGCCGCCTCGGGTCGTTCTGTCTCAAGACAGATCTCCGCCAGACGGCGGTTGGCATAGAAGAGATCTCCGCCAAGTTCAATCACCTGCAGAAATCTCGCTTCAGCCTTATCCAATTGACCAAGAGCGAAGCATGCCTCACCAATCAAGGCAATCGTTCCCGGCTCACCGCTAGCAAGTCTGTCACACTCCGTCAGAGCCTCCAGTGCAAGCTCATATTCTTCGACCTGCAGATGTGAATAGCCGAGATCATAGAAGGCTCGAACTCGATGGTCGAGATCCGGTGCTAATGTCGCCATAAAGAGAAATTCGACCGCACGATCAAACCGACCTAGCTCCATTAACAATTCCCCAAAAGGAAGATACGCCCTCCCGTATTCTCCCTTGGCGAACAGTTGTTGATAAGCCAGATACGCTTCGTCGTTACGCCCCAATTGCCGGAGGCAATCAGCCATCACATAGTAACTCTCAAGATCATCAGGCAACAGTCGCGTTGCATCAACTGCTTTGGGAATTGCCTCTTCAAATTTACCAGCCCAATGCAACACTTTTGCTAAGTTTCGGAACGCTATGGCCTGTCTCTCCAAGTCGATTTTCGATACCACAGCACGGGAAACTGAATCGACCATTTCAGTTGACACCGCTTGGCCAACCAGCCAACCGCTACGTTGCAATTGTTCGATAATTGATCGCGCGAGCAACCCGTGCGCGTCAACGGTGGGATGAACATGATCCAGGAAGTACTCATCCCCAAAACATCGGTGACCATATTGCTCTTGTGACTGCTCCCCTAGAATCGAGTCAAAGTCAACACACACGGCTCGATTGGCAGCACAGATCTCTATCACCGAACGTCTGATGGCGCCTGTGGCGCGTAACGGACAAACGTCCTCGTCCACGGCTCGCAAAAACGACTCTCTTGCTGCATCGAATTCGCCCATTTCAAAAAGGCAGCGTCCCTTGAAGAAAAGCAGATCCGCATTTCGCGAATCAACTTCAATCCCCCGATCAATCTGCTCCAACGCGGCGGCAATGTTGCCAGAACTAACAAGGGAACGCAGGTTCGCACGATCAAGCGAGACGTTCTCTGCGATCGGAGATGCAGGCGGTGTCCCCTCTATTGCGCGGGATGGCTCCGCCGCGGTCACAACTCCTGAGACAGATTTAAAGGGTAAGCATGACCGTAAATTCGAGGCGGGAGACACAAATAAAATCTCCGCATCGACGGTTCGAGCCATCTGGATCATTCTCCCAAGATTCACTTTCAGATGGGTTAGGACATTGTTTTGCCATTGGTCATCGCGTTCGTAGTCCTTGGGTCCCGCGGAGTGATTTAATATTTCATCAACTTCCGCAGGCAATTCGTCCTTTGCTTCAAGAAGAAACCCATTCTCTGGACGCATCCATTTTTCAAGCAAATTAAAGAGACGCGATGCCTGAAGAGTATGACGCACGCGCGCAATCACTCGTTCCTCGTTCCACTCCTCGTCGATGAGTCCGGCGTAGGTTCGGCGTTCCAAAAATTCGTTATGCCCGGTGAAGACAATGAACAAATCGGGATCGTAATGGCAGAGTTCCTCCATCACATTCGCGACTCGATAGCTGGCGTAGCTAACGCCCCCCGCGTTAACAATTTCCCATTGAGTCTCCGGGTCCACCAAGGGAAAAAGCTCCCGCAGCCATCCAGAGAATGCAGTCGAATCATCAAAGGGACGACCAAATGTGGTCGAGCCACCGAGACAAAAGACTCGCTTTGTATTCGCACCCTTAATGCGGGGAAACCGCTGATCGTTAAACCAGACTTGCTTACCCGGCGCTGTCCGCATCCAATTCTGACCATCGATCTCGCTTTCCACGAATAGCGAGGTACCTGCGTTGAAGCCTACGAAAGGATCGTCAATCCCTTCAACCGATCCAAGCCCACACACAACCAGAACCAACTCGACGAGCAGCCAAATCCCCAACACTGCCACCAGTGAGAAAATCGTTTTTTTCCGCAAAGAAATATCTACTTGCTGCTTATTCATTCCTCTGCATTCCCAACGGCCCTCGTTCCCTGAATTCCCACTAACATCGATCCACTAACACAACAAACAGAATCAGAAAACTATGGGGCGGTAAAGCATGCCATGATGGCTAGATTCCAATGCCATTTGCTTACAAATAGTAAATCGGATTGCCCATCGCCCGTTTGACGACACTCCATTTTATTCGGCAGCGCTCATCACAACTACTGATCCCGCAAGACCCGATGCAAGATCGACTGGATTAAGGAGCTGCTGGAATCGATCACTAGGCACGGGCGTTGCGTTACCTGACGCTGCAACTTGATACACAATTACCCGACCGCGTTCCCGAGAGAACATACTGAAAACGAGCGCGTCATCCTCGCGCCAATCTAATTCGCCACCCACTGCCTCCGTTGTTTGAAAACAGATCTCATAACTTGGTTCCTCCTCGGTACCATTTAGGTCACCGACGGAAAGAATAAGCAACTCCACTGAACGGTCCTTCTCAGCAAACAATGCGATTGTTTCGGCATCTGGTGACCAAGCAAGATAAGGGTGGAGATATCGGTACGGATGCTTGTCTTTGCTCAATAGCTTCGAGATCTTTCCTGACTGCACGTCGAACAATAACAAACCATTATCGTTTCGGTAGGCGATCCACCTTCCATCGGGTGACCACTGTGAACCCCATCCATCATCGATACGCTTTGCCGCGCCGCCATCCATGCGCATCACCCATACAGAAGCACCATTGGTATAACGCGAGCAGGTGAATCGGTCGCCCTTGGGAGACCAACTTGGCATCAGCCCATGTGAAATCTCTCGAACCTCGGATCCATCCCCCTTCAGCGACATCAGCAATGCCTGATGCTCACCCTCCGGCGGTATCGCATGAAACAAAACCTCGTTGCCACCAGGCCGCAATGACGGCGAGCCAAGCTTCGGGTACTTCTTATTTTCATAAATCAATCTCGGCTCAGCACCCTGTTCATTCACAGAATACAAGGAATGCAATCGCTCTTGCTTAAATTCAAATTCGTCTCCGGACAAAAGCCCGTCATTATCAAGATCCAAACGATGAAAGTAGTATCGCTTCTGTAGTTGGAATAAATCTCGAGGATGAAACTGGAACTCATCAAAGGAGATCTCACCATCCTCATTCCTATCCTTAGGTAACTGTTCCCAGGGATAATTAAAATTCCCAAGCATGGACAACCGATACTCCTGCTCGGAGAAGCATTGATCCCCATCATCATCGAACGCATGCAAGTTGGTATCAAGCAAGTGTTTCCTGGAGAGAGGCAACGCCCGTTCCAATTCGCTGCGGCTCAAACGCCCATCAGAATCAACATCCGCTTGTTGAAAATCATCCCCAATGTTGCGGAAATTTGGCCCTTTCTCATTGGCGTATTCCTTCAGGTCGATCTGCTCATCACCATTTGAATCCATACGACTGAAATCGACATCCGCACCCTCGCGATCCCACATCGCAACCACAAACTCCCGCCGACTGATTCTGTCATTCTGATCCGTATCTGCGCGAAGAAACTCAGAAAAAACGAGCACCCGCCCGTCTTCAAGTCGAAGCGGATCACCGGTCACCCACTTCAACCCGATTTGCGTTTCGAGAAAGGCAACCGCCTCAGAACGGGTAACGTGACGATCACGATCGGGGTCCGCGTGAAGAATCATGACTCGGTCGAGTCGCCGACGACCGTCGGTCGCCAGAGAGGCGATATAGTTGATAGTAAAAGTGGTGCTATCAACCGTCTCCTCGGGCCGAAAGTTCCATTGATCGTAGGATTCATCAAGTGCCTCTACAGCCCGTTGCCACATCAAAAAGAAAGGATCATTCACCAGACGTGGGTTTTGCGTTTCGTTTTCTTTATCGCTTATATTCTGTCCGTGAGCTCGTCCTTCGACGATCATCTGGGTCACAACCATAAGCAAAAGACAGACCGGCCGACGCAGTAACATGAGCTTTGGATACTCTCCTATACCGATCGATCTAAAGAGAGCGACTGATCCTTTCCAGTCTCTTCGACGAGCCTCTCGACCACTTCTCTGGCACTGACGCCCTCGCTCTGGGCAGCGAAAGTGGTGATCAGTCGATGTGATAACACCGACGCCGCAACCGCCTGGACATCCTCGAGCCGCGCCATGTACTGGCCGCTCAACGCCGCGCGAGTTTTGGCACCAAGGATCAGATACTGTATCGCACGAGGCCCCGCGCCCCAGGAGACCAACGGTTTTAACCACTCCGGAGCAACACCGTCTTGCGGACGGGTCTTTCGAACTAATCTGACCGCGTAGCGGTAAAGATGTTCCGGAACAGGAATGCGACGCACCAGCTGCTGATACTCCATAATCTCTTCACCGGACATGAGAGCATTCAGAGTCACAAGGTCCTCCCCCGTGGTCGACCTAGCAATCTGAATCTCCTCATCCTCAGAGGGATAGGTAAGTTCGATCAGGAACATAAAGCGATCAAGCTGAGCTTCAGGTAAGGGATAGGTGCCTTCCTGCTCGACGGGGTTTTGCGTTGCGAGAACCATGAAGGGCTGCTCCAACTCATAGGAGGTCCCCAGCACAGTCACACGGCGTTCCTGCATTGCCTCCAGCAACGCAGCTTGAGTTTTGGGTGGAGCACGATTGATTTCATCGGCCAGAACAATGTTGGAAAAAATTGGGCCGTTAACAAACTTAAATTCCCTGCGTCCATCAGGCCCGTCTTGAAGAATGTCTGTCCCGGTGATGTCCATCGGCATCAAGTCAGGTGTGAACTGTACCCGGCTGAACCCTAAAGACAGCGTTTCGGACAACTTACTAACCAGGAGTGTCTTAGCTAGCCCAGGGACCCCCATCAGCAATCCGTGACCGCGAGCAAAGAGAACAATCGCAAGCTGCTCGACAACCCCCTGTTGCCCCACGATAACGCGGCCAAGTTCCTGTTTTAACCGCTCGTGACATTCACACAGACGCTCGATACGTGAAACGTCATCCGAACTTAGCGATCCAGTGCCTTGGTCGGTGTTCTGATTCATTGGAAGGGGCTTCTTTTTGGTAATTAATCGGACCGCAACAGACTATCCGTCAGTAGCAAACAAAGCAAGGTTCGGCGACGTTCGTTGAGGATTCCCTACAACAAATCCCAGATTCCATCATTCCCCCGTTTCAGTGCAGTCGGTTCGCACAGCCTATGATTGAGCCCGATTTGGCGTACAATCAGCTGTCAGGGTAATTCGTTTTACCTTGACTCGATCGGGCGATTTCCGAAAGACAGCAATTGATTAAACTCGTCGAGCTCGTAGCCTGCATGGCCAGCGTTTTGGCCACATACCAACACACCCCAACCGAGATCCCCGTCGGACCTCAACCGATCAACCACCCGCACCGCGATAAATGATGGATCAAAAGCGCACACCACTAAAACCCGAACCTCATGAGCCACGTCAAGCAGCGATCGTGTTCATTTTGTTCACAGTGTTCATCGATATCTTAGCGATCGGTGTCGTCGTGCCAGTCCTTCCTGAATTAGTTAAAGAACTCTTGGTGAAGGAGTCCCCCGAATTGATCGCAGCGGAAATGGCTGCAGATCCTGAAATTGATTCCTTCAAAACCGCCACCTATGTCGTAGCGACCAGATATGCGGGAGTGATCGCTGCGAGCTATGCGTTAATGCAATTTCTTTTTGCTCCGATCATGGGCACTCTTTCAGATCGGTATGGACGTCGTCCAATCATTTTGATTTCGCTGCTCGGCTTGGGTGTTGACTTTATAATCCAAGGTTTGGCTTCGAATATTGGTTGGCTGTTCGTAGGCCGTGTTCTCGCGGGGATCATGGGAGCCAATTTCACCACTGCGAATGCCTACATCGCCGACGTCTCAACCGAAGATACGAGGGCAAGGAATTTTGGCTTTATGGGAATGATGTTTGGACTAGGCTTCACCATTGGTCCATCACTCGGTGGGCTCCTCGGCGCCTACCATCTGCGAGCACCTTTCTTTCTTGCTGCTTCCCTCGCCCTGATCAATTGGCTCTACGGCTACTTTATCCTGCCCGAGTCACTGCCCAAGGAAAACCGTAATCCCTTTAATCTGCGAAACGCCAATCCATTCTCCAGCCTAATTCGACTGCGGGCCTATCCGCTCGTGGCTGGCTTGGCTCTCGTCTTTATGTGCAAATCGCTTACGCAACGGGGTCTCGAAAACGTCTGGGTTCTTTACACCGGCTATCGGTACCAATGGGATGAAATCACCAATGGCATTGCGTTAGGTTTAGTCGGCATCTGTGCAATCATTGTCCAAGGCGGATTAGTCCGCCCGGTTGTAAAGCGGTTTGGTGAGAGAAAAACCGTGATCTTTGGCTGCATCGTCGGAACGCTTGGGTTCCTGGGATACGCCCTGGCTTCGGAGGGATGGATGGTCTATGTCGTTATCACGACCACATCTCTTGGCGGACTCGCAGGGCCAGCAATTCAAAGTCTCGTCACGAGTACGGTAGACGAAAATGAGCAGGGTAAGATCCAGGGATCGCTTACTTCACTAACCAGCCTGACTAATATCATCGCGCCTTTGTTTTTCAACTCGCTGCTGTTCAGCTACTTCATCAGCGACGCAAGCCCGATTCACCTTCCTGGCGCACCTTTCTTCGTTGCCTCGGTCATTCTGGTAATCGCAACGGTGATCGCATACTTCGTCTTTAAACGTTTCCCTCAATCGTACGCTTCGGCTGAAAAGTAAAAACACCCGGAGCGAAAACGACACCACTGAGCCGTTACTCAGTGGCACGGTAACCTCATGGGGAGCATTCACGTCATGGCAACACGCGGACAATTCTGTTACCAGTGACCCGCTTTCCTCCAGTGACGGCTTCTACTTCAATT
>CAXQOB010000088.1:0-7388 GCA_964225475.1 Candidatus Nitrosopumilus sp.
TTGATCATGCGAGTTATCCGACCGAGCCGATTGCAGCAAATAGCCATCGCTTCCGCCCGTTAGGATTGGGGTACTCGAACCTCGGTAGCGTTCTCATGAGTCGAGGGATGTCTTACGACTCGAATGCCGCCCGTGGGCTTTGTGGGTCCTTAACTTCGCTTCTCCATGGTGAAGCGAATCGCACGAGTGCCGAGATCGCAAGTGTTGTTGGCCCATTCGACGGATACGCTGAAAATGAGAAGCCAATGCTCGGAGTGATGCAAATGCACCGAGATGCCTGCGACCAGATCGCAGATGAGGGACCCGCGGAACTGAAAGAAGCGTCCCAGAAACTTTGGGATGACGTGCTGGCAACTGGCGAGAAGTACGGCTTCCGTAATGCACAAGCGACGGTGCTGGCGCCGACCGGAACGATCAGCTTCATGATGGATTGTGATACCACGGGTATCGAGCCGGACATCGCTCTTGTGAAATACAAGCAGCTAGCTGGTGGCGGAATGTTGAAGATTGTGAACCAAACGGTGAAGCTTGGTCTCGAGAAGCTGGGCTATACCGGTGAACAGATCGACGAGGTTCTCTCTTACATTGATGAGAAGGACACCATCGAAGGTGCTCCGCACCTGAAAGACGAGCATCTCCCTGTGTTCGACTGTGCCTTCCAACCGGCAAATGGCGTGCGTAGCATTCCTTGGGAAGCGCACGTGACGATGATGGCAGCTGCACAGCCGTTCCTGTCTGGTGCAATCAGTAAGACGGTCAACATGCCAAATGACACCACTCCTGCAGACATTGCGAATGCTTATTTCTGGGGTTGGGAGCTCGGGCTGAAGGCAATTGCGATCTACCGCGATGGTAGTAAGCAGTCACAACCACTCAACACGAAGTCCGAAGACAAGGAAGACGCTAAAGCCGAGGCTGAGGTGATCACCAAGACCGTCGAAAAAGAGACCGTCGTCTACAAGCCGCGACGCGAGCGGCTACATGACACTCGGCAAAGTGTTACTCACAAATTCTCGATCGCTGGACATGAAGGTTACCTCTGCGTTGGGCTTTATCCCGATGGACGACCGGGTGAGATCTTTATCACCATGGCTAAAGAGGGATCCACCATTGGCGGTATCATGGATAGCTTCGGCACGGCACTTTCGATTGCCTTGCAGTACGGGGTTCCAATTGAGGTATTGGTCAATAAGTTCAGCCATACGCGTTTTGAGCCTATGGGTCACACAACCAACAAAGACATTCGTATCGCCAAGAGTGTTGTTGATTACATCGCACGTTGGCTTGGTTTGACATTCATGAGCGGTGGAGATGCAGTCCCAGGTGTTACCGAGGCACCCGCCGTGACAGAGCCCGAAGCCGATTCGGTTAGCACCGTAATGCTTGGCTTAAAAGAGGATGCCGGTGCGGCGGTCGCTCTTGCCGAGCGTGCGACTCTGCTCGCTAATATCGGGGATAAGGCGAAAGCTTCCGATACAAATGGCGCTGGCGCGGCGAGTGGTGGTGGCCAGAAAGATCAATTTGCCAGATTCCAGATCGATGCTCCGAGTTGTGACAATTGCGGGAGTATCACCGTCCGCAATGGCAATTGTTACCTCTGCCATAACTGTGGAAACAGCATGGGCTGCAGCTAGAATCACTTCGATGTTGAAGTGATTTCCTAAAAAAGATTTTATTCGAGACCGTGGATACGATTGTGTCCACGGTTTTTTTGTGGGCTCGTCTGACGAGGTCGCACACTGACGGGCAGGTCCGTGTAGAATCGCCATGTATGGGGAAGGGAAGAATCTCTCAAACGACTTCACGCTTTGGGCTGCTGATGATTTTGCAGCTGATGGTTGGTTTAGGGTTTGGCTCCGAGGGGGAGCAGAATCAGGCGGATGTCTTTGAGCAGTACATCGCACCGTTGGTGATCGAAAACTGTCTTGAATGCCATCGTCCAAAGAGTCCCTCAGCTAATCTGGACCTTTCGACGAGGGAGGGTTGGGTGCGTGGCGGGGACGGCGGTTCGGTGGTGGACTTGGACTCCGTTGATGACAGTTACCTGCTGCAACGCATTGGCGCACATGAGATGCCACCGCCTGTAAAGGGAGTTCCGCAACAGCTTCCGGAATTGGCAATCCAACGCTTAAGGAAATGGATTCGCAGCGGGATGCATTGGCCTGATAGCCGTCAACTCGATCTTTTTGAGAAGACCAATGCGAAAAGAGCGGGGAGGGATTGGTGGTCGCTTCAGCCACTGGCTTACTCGGGAAACGTTGGAAAAGCGTCTGTGGCCTCCGGCGATAATCTCGTTGATTTTTTCATTGACCGAATGCTTGTAAGCAAGGGCTTAAAGCCCGCACCAATGGCGTCAAAGGAAACACTGATCCGGCGTCTGTATTATTCGGTGATTGGGCTTCCGCCTTCGAGTCGAGCGGTTCAACGCTTTGTTGATGATGAAAATCCCGAGGCTTGGGAGGATCTGGTTGATGACTTGCTCAGTCGGCCGCAGTACGGCGAACGTTGGGCGCGGCTTTGGCTTGACGTCGTTCGGTACGCAGACACCAGTGGTTACGAACGCGATCAGGAAAAACCATTTGCTTGGAAGTATCGTGACTGGGTTGTGAGGTCGCTCAATGAGGATCTTGATTATTCTGATTTTGTGCGATTTCAGTTAGCGGGCGATGAGTATGTTCCACTGCAAATTGATAGGGTGATTGCTACGGGGTTTTTGCGACTCGGCACTTGGAACGACGAACCCAATGACCAGTCGGAGTACCAGTACGAGCGACTTGAAGATCTCGTCCACACGACGTCATCGGCGTTTCTTGGTTTAACAATCAAATGTGCGCGGTGTCATACGCATAAGTTTGATCCGATTTCGCAGGACGATTATTACCGGCTCGCCTCGGTCTTCTGGAACGGTCCGATTGAATCGAGGGACAAAAAATTGCTGGGTGGACCAAGTGCGGAGGAATTGGGTTTTGACGAGGTGTTGGGTTGGACGGATGTACGCTTCGACGCTCCAACCTTGTCGGTATTTAAGAATGGCGATCACAGGTCGCCTATCAGAAAAGTGGACATGACGACCCTGTCGTTCGTGCCCTCGCTTTTGAAAGAGTTCGAAGAACCGGAGTCCCATTCATCGCCTTTGGGTTATCGAAGGCAATTAGCTGAATGGATCGTGGATGAAGGGAATCCACTCACGTGGCGAGTGATAGTTAATCGCATTTGGCATCATCACTTTGGGCAGGGGCTCGTTCAAACGCCAAACAACTTCGGGTTTTTGGGTGAGAAGCCTACGCACCCTGAGCTTTTAGACGCTCTGTCAACTTTTCTGCTGAAGAATGGGGGAAGTCTTAAATCGCTTCATCGTCTAATCCTGTTATCGAAGGCATGGCGGCGATCAGTTGAGCATCCCGAGTACGAGAAAAACATGGAGCGTGACCCGACGAACCGTTGGCTGTGGCATGCAGCCAGGCGGCGTTTGGATGCGGAGTCGTTGCGAGATTCAATGTTGTCGGTCGCGGAAAAATTGGACAATCGCGTTGGCGGTCCTGGGTTCTATGGCACGATCAGTGAGCAGGCAGTCGCCGGACTCTCAAGAAAGGCAGCGGCATGGACGCCGTCAAGTGCCGAGCAGCAGCGTCGACGGAGCCTCTACCTGTTCATGAAGCGTGGTTTGATGCCTCCTATGATGCGGACCTTTGATCTATGCGAGGCGAATCAATCAGTGGGCGCCAGAACGGTAACGACCGTCCCGACTCAGGCCCTAACACTCATGAATCACCAATTTGTCCACGCCCGTGCCCAAGACGTTGCAGCACTGGTTGATGTCGAGAATCATTCCCTCCAACAGCGAGTTGCAGAGATTTGGCAAAAGGTGCTAAGAAGGTCCGCTACCGAGGAAGAGGTGCAACTTGGTGTTCGTTTTGTTTCACAGCAAGAAGAAGAGTTTTTGAAGCGATCAGGGGAATTGATAAGAGACGCTAGCTACGAGACCCTCCGCGAGAGTGCATCCCTGCACCTTGCTGCTTCGGAGGTTACCTTGGATCCGGTTACAGGTAGCGTTCTCATGGTTAAAGATCGTTCGGGTAGCGGCAACTTGGCGGTGCAGCGCGACGCGATGCATCAGCCGATTGTCAGTGAAAGTGCATGGAACGGTCAGCCATTTCTGTGGTTTGACGGTAATAAGCGATTCTTGCATCTTGAAAAACCGCCCATCAAGAACGCGATCAGTACAGTTCTGTTGGTCATCAGTGATGAAGGCGGTCGAGGGCATCGAGAGGTTTTGTCTAACTGGCGTTCAGGAGAGAATGTTGGAACGTCGTTCTTTATTGGGCTAACCGCGGAAAATCAGGTTCGGGTGACAGACGTTTTTGCGAATGCTGGCACGGTGTCTGATGCAAAGGCACCGTTCGTTCTCTCCGTGGTGTGCGAGGAAGACAAGGTCACGGTTTACCAGTCCGGGAGAAAGATTGCAACGCGAGAGACGGGTTTAGAACGCAGGCAGATGGAAACACCCTGGGTTATCGGGCAGCAGGGTAATATCCAAGGTGAGTACTGGACTGGTGGGATTGCTGAGGTACTCGTCTTTCCGAGACCTCTTGAGCTCGTCGAGCTTCGTGCGGTTGAGAGCGAACTGGCGGAGCGGTATGGATTGGAACTTGGGCACGAGAGCACTGAGGTTTCCCCGAAAAGAATGGCACTTGCCTCGTTGGTCAGGGTGTTATTTAACAGTAATGAATTTATCTATCTCGATTAGCCAGAAATATTCCAATGAATCAATTTCCATGCGGTCGAACGCGGCGAGAACTGTTATGGCAGATGGGATGCGGCTTCGCGGGACTGTCACTCATTGATCAGCTATCGCGTGCGTCTGCAAACGGTCCCGTGTTTGGTCAAGAAAGTACCGGGAAAGAAAAGGGCGGCGGTGCTGATTCTCTTTTGAGGGTTGGCGGAATCAGAGGCGAGGAATCGATAGCGATCATTCCACGGGTTAAATCCTGTATCTTTCTCACCATGAATGGAGCTCCATCGCAGGTTGATACTTTTGATTACAAGCCTGCGTTAGAAAAGTACGCTGGTAAAACGTTGCCGAAGGATAAAACGTACATTAATTCAGGTGGGAGGAAGGTAGGTTACCTGACGCCAGCATGGAGGAAGTTTCGTCCCGGTGGGGAGTCGGGTCTGCTTGTATCGGATTATTTTCCAAAGACTCGGGAGCATGCCGACAAGTTATGTGTTTTGAATTCCTGTCATACCGATAGTCATGCTCATGGGTCAGCGCTTGTTGCAATGAATACAGGCAAGACGCAGATTGGCAGGCCCTCTTTGGGGAGCTGGGCCGTCTATGGTCTAGGAAGCGAAAACGAAAATCTACCCGGTTACGTGGTCATGGTGGATAAACGGGGAGGGCCAATCAGCGGTCAGGCAAATTGGTCCAGTGGTTTTATGCCAGCCAGTCATTCCGGCACACCATTTCGCTCGCAGGGAGACCCAATCCTCGATTTACACGCGGCGAAATCACTTCGTGGCACGCCGCAGAAACGTGAATTTGAATTGCTCGGTGCTCTGAATCGGCAGCACGCAGAGCAGCGGGGCTTCGATGAGCGATTATCCTCTCGTATCAAGAGTTATGAGCTCGCCTATCGGATGCAGTCGGCGGCTCCAGAAGTTGTCGACCTTTCGAGCGAGACGGCTGCTACCTTAAGGGCCTATGGGGTGGGACAAAGTCCAACGGATGAGTACGGACGGAACTGCTTGATTGCGCGACGTCTGGTGGAGAGAGGGGTGCGCTTTGTTCAACTGTACTCGGGGGGCGGACATTTGGAGGAGACTTGGGACGCGCACGAGAGCATTGAAAAGAACCACGGCCAGCATGCCGCAGAGGTCGATCAGCCGATTGCCGCTCTGCTTCAGGATTTGGATCAGCGAGGGCTTCTTGATGAGACTCTTGTCGTCTGGGGGGGCGAGTTTGGGAGAATGCCGTTCAGTGAGGGCAAAGACGCACCGGGCCGTAATCACAACCCCTATGGCTATTCTATGTGGTTCGCAGGTGGTGGCGTCCGGGGAGGAATCAACTACGGCGAAACGGATGAGTTGGGGTTTGAAGCTTCCGTCAACCCAGTCCATCTCCATGATCTCCACGCAACGATTTTGCACCTGATGGGACTGGACCACGAGACATTGACCTATTTCTATCAAGGTCGCAATGAAAGTCTCACTGATGTGGGCGGAAAAGTGATTCACTCCATTTTGTCCTGATGGAAGTCGTTTGGTTCATTTAATGGTTGATTGTGCTGGATTGGTAGGTATCAGCGTTTTTAAAAGGGAAATGGTTGGATGGAGCTCGGAGAATTAACGACGACGGAGATCGAACAGTTACCTCGTGATTTACCCGTGGTGATTCCTGTCGCAGCGGTAGAACAACATGCATCGCACCTACCGTTGTCGACAGACAGTCTTTTGCTAGCCGAGGTCGTTCGTCGCGCCCGCGCTAACTGTGATCATCAGGCACTCTTTCTTCCACTGATGTGGTTGGGTAATTCGCATCATCATCTAGATTTTCAGGGCACGTTATCCGCGGAGCCAAGGGTTTGGGTGGACCTGCTCGGCGGTTTGGTGGAAAACGCGCTAACCCATGGCTTCAAGCGAATTCTTGTCATCAATGGTCATGGCGGAAACTGTGTACCGACCAATCAATGCCTATTTGAGAAGAGGCAGCAGCACCGAGCTTCGTCCGATCTTCTTTTGCTAAGTGCGACCTATTGGACCCTCGGCCAGCCATTACCACCATCAACCGAATACGTTCAGTCCGAAATGGGTCATGCCTGCGAATGGGAGACGTCGATGATGTTGCGGCTCAATTCCCGTTTGGTCAAACCGTATGAGGCACTTGATGATGTCGCCATGGAGCAGAGGTTCGAGCCGGCCGAACGTGCGTGGATCACACAGGAGAGGTCTTCCAGAGGTTATATTGGACGGCCTGCGTCCGCCTCAGAGGAGAAGGGTGAAGCGTTGTTTTCAACCTTTGCCAAAGGCCTCTCGGGGTTGATTGAAAAAATGTACCAATGGGATGGCGTTACTTGGTAGTCACTTTTACTCTGACGACTGCAAGCGGTTTGCAAAAGTCTCGGAGGTTGGATCAATTGACGTGTACGCGCTGCGGGATCGCGAGAGTTCTTGTGATTTCAATCTTCAAGAGGGTGCCGGGGTTCGAATGCCCCGTCGGCAGCGAGCAAGTCAGGCTTGAATTATGGAACATTCTTAGTTTTCCCGTTTTGAAACGATGAGGAGCGTAGCGATGAGAACCCGTGAGCCAAGCGCTACAAAATTGGATCGGCGACGTTTTGTACGTACCTCGGCAGCACATCTTGGAATGGCAACGGCTGTGGGCGCTTTTG
>CAXQOB010000089.1:0-46420 GCA_964225475.1 Candidatus Nitrosopumilus sp.
GGTTGGAACCTTACACCGTTTTAGGTTGGTTTCGTACCGAGAAAGTACTTTATCCACCGCAGAAGGGCACGATGATCAATACCCCTGCAATCGTCAGTGGCGATTATGGTGCCGGAAAGGTGATTTCAATCAGCCCACATCCGGAATCAACTGAAGGATTACAGTCGATGCTTACATCTGCGATTGAGGCGGTTGCTGTCGATCCCCGTTAGTCAGACCACTTAGGGACAGGCCTAGATTTTTTTCAGTGATTTTGGTTTGAATCACTCATAAACAGGGCTTTGGCTGTGAAACGCAGATGTCGAAAACCTGGTCGACTGAATATACTGGGCGATCTCGCCTGCGGGATCCAGACGGTAACGAAATGATTGTCACATCAAAGTCGATGCTTGCTGTAATGCAATATTCATCTAACACATTCATGGATCATCGTTGATTCAAATGCCCATGTTGCGATTGCTTCTCTTTTTCGTGCTCGCTTTTTCACATGCCTTGGCGGTTGTGCAGTCCATGGATGTGTCGCCATCAAAACTTGAAACGAGGGCGCAAGTTTTCCTGAAAGAGTTTTGTCTGGATTGTCATGGTGCCGATGCTCAGGAAGGCGGAGTGCGTCTGGATTCGGTCCAATATGACTTGACGGTTGCAGAGAACATTAACCTTTGGGATCGTGTCCTGACACAGGTACAGATTCATGACATGCCGCCAAGTGATGCCGGGCAACCTGACCAGAAGATCCGAATGGATTTTGTGAATGTTCTAGAGGCCAGCCTCTGGGAGTCTGGGATCGATCAGGAACTCAGTAAGCGAAGAGTATTACCTCAGTATGCAAATTACGTTGATCATCAAACGCTTTTTGGAGGTGAGATTACACAAGCGTCTTACACTCCTGCGAGACTGTGGAGGCAGCGCCCGGTTATTTATGACGCAATTTGGGGAAATGCCTACGGAAGAGCTCCATGGTACAGCGTCAAGATTGGAGGGACCGGTAATCATTTGATCCAACGCGGCCCTCATCGCGGCAAATTGATGGCAACACGTTATTTTCAGGATCAGAAATACGCTAATCCGTTTTTTGAATTTGTGCATCATGCTTCAGGCTTTTCCGATTACGCTTCAATTGTTGCAGATCAATCCTCACTTGAAGCGCTTTTGGTCAATGCGGAAACGATGGCGCAGATTCTCACGGAGGGGCAAAAAGTTCGAATAGTCACCCAGGTGAAGAATAAAGGTAGCCGCACAGGTAACAATGAAGCGATGTTTGTCGGTGGGGTGACAACCACTGCAAACGAATACCGCGGTAGAGTTCCAACGATCTTTCGAACGATTTGCAATTCAACGGACGAGATTAAGCGTGATGCTTTTGACGAGGCACTCAATGTCGCGTTTGCCTTGTTTCTGCGACGCTCTCCCAAGCCGGAAGAGTATGACAAATACTGGGAGACCGTTTTTTCCAGAAACAGAGAGCTGGGTAACAAGATGGCTCTTCAGGCAGTCTTGATCTACATCACGCTGACACCGGAATTTGTTTACCGGATGGAATTGGGTTTGAGCACGCCCGAGCAGGATGGCCGTCGACTTTTATCGCCGCAGGAGTTGGCATACTCGATTCATTATGCTTTGAATAATCGGCCAGCTTTTGGTGTTGATGAGATTGAAACAGTTGACGTCTATAACAAGAACAGTGAAGCGCCAATCAAGAAAACAATGCAAACCCCGCGGCCGGCATGGGCATCGAATCACGGTCGAATCGCAACGGAGATGAATGAAGGGAAATTGAATAGCAGAGAGGATGTCGAACGCGTGGTAAGGGAGGCATTGGCGGCATCGCGTAAAAACTGGCTAACGAACCACAATCGCACGCATCTTTCAAAGTCAAACCCACGAATTCTACAGTTCTTTCGAGAGTTTTTCGGCTACTACAAAGCGCCGGAAGTTTTCAAGGATGTGGATAAGTTTGCGGGAATGGATGGTTTCAAGCAATTCGACCAGGGAACCGCATCCAAGTTAGTGTACGACACTGATAGTCTTATTCTGCACATCCTTGAGGAGGATCGGGATGTGCTTTATCAATTGCTAACCACGAATAAGGTAGTCGCGGCTTATTGGAATGGAAAAAATGATGATCTCCAGATCCAGCGGGCCGGTGGTGAAAGTAAATATCGCGAAAAACATCATCTACAAAACTATAACCTCGATCCCTACCAAGAGGCCTATGACAAAGATGGTAGTAAGGACGGGTCCATTCGTCAGAATGGAAAGGTGTTCGAAGTTCCAATGGAGCAGCGTTGTGGGATACTGACTCAGCCCAGTTGGTTAATCGCGCACAGCGGGAATTTTGATAACGATCCGGTGCGACGAGGGAAATGGATCCGCGAAAAGCTGCTCGCAGGATCTGTCATGGATGTGCCCATCAATGTTGATGCACAGATTCCTGATGATGATGAGCAAACACTTCGCCAGCGATTTCATGTCGTGAAAGAGGATGCTTGTTGGCGATGTCACAAAAAAATGAACCCTCTTGGTATGCCCTTCGAAGCATACAATCATGTGGGACGGTGGCGTGCTACAGAGAAGGGTTTACCGGTGGATACAACGGGAGCCATTAGTCTATCTGTTGACCAGATGCTTGATCGGCAAGTGGATAACGTTCGGGAAATGATGGAGACACTCGGAAGGTCATCTTTGGTGCGTCAAAGTTTTATCAGGCATGTTTTTCGTTATTTCATGGGGCGCAATGAGATGCTGACCGATTCGAACACCCTGATTAACATGGACAGGGCGTATGTCGAATCCGGCGGTAGCTTTAATGAATTGCTTGTGAGCTTACTGACGTCCGACTCGTTTCTTTATCGGAAGTAAAAAATGAAGAATGCAAATCGTCGTGCAATTTTGAAGGGTGCCACCCTAGGAGCCGGTTCTCTGGCGTTTGCACCTTTTCTTCGAAACTTACAAGCTTCTGAGCTTGGACGAGTGCCAAAGCGTTTTGTCTTTGTGGTCAAGAGTAGCGGACTGCAAGGAGAGTACCTCAATCCAAAAGGTTTAAGTCACGGCGGTGATAAGTTAGTGGATGAGTCGCTCTCGGATTATCAGTTGCCAGAGAGTCTCAAGTCTCTGGAGTCATTGAAGGATAAGCTCACGATTATTCAGGGGTTAAGCGGTAAGATGACGCGGCTAGGGCATAGTGCTCATTATGGAGCCCTTGGTGGATACAAGGCCTCTCCACATGCTCCACCCTTGTATGCAACCATCGATGGTCATCTGTCCGAGGCATTTCCTTCTGTCTTTAATCATGTCGGTTTTAAAATGGGGGAGGGGAATCAAGGCGTGACCTTTCCATCAATTTCGGCAAAGGGGAAAGGGCAGCAACTCCCCTTTCAGCAAAACCCAATGGCGGCTTTTGAAAATCTCTTTGGTAGTATCTTGGAAGATGGCGATCTAAAGAAAAAATATACCCGGACCGGCAATGTGCTCGATGCCATGTCCAATGAGATACGTAGCTTGCAGGGTAAACTGCCGTCGTCGGAAAAAGAAAAGCTGGGTCATTATTTGAATGGTTTTGAATCGCTTCGAGACCGACGCGTGAAGTTGGTTTCCATGCAGGATACCCTAAAAGAAAATGCACCTGACCTGAGTGACAAATACACCTCCTCTTTCAAAACGCATCATCTCGAAGCGCATTTTGACATGGCGGCAGCATCGCTGATCTGTGGACTAACCAACGTGGTTACGGTGCATGCTGATGGTCTCGATTCGGTCTACAGCGGTATCGGGATTGGCAACAATGTGCATGCAATTGGTCACGGAGCAGGGTATGCAACGCTAACGGCTCAAGATTGCCGAAACGCAATTCGTTCGTTTCATGTTGAGTTAATTGCTTCGCTGGCTAAAAAGCTCAATGCCGTCCCTGAGGGAGACGGTACGATGCTCGATAACACGATCATCGTTTACACCAGTGACAACGCTGCGAAGCACCATTCGGTTGGAGCGGATTGGCCAATGTTAGTCATCGGTAATATGGGTGGCAAATTAAAATCAAAAGGCCGGTATTTAGCTTACCCATCGTATGGCCAGTCCAATCATCGGCACACAATCTGTAACTGGTTCACAACACTCTGTCATCTTGCAGGGATTCCTCAGGATTTGTTCGGTCAGCCAGATATGGCCCTTGGTAAGGTGCAAGATCAATCGGGACCTTTGAGTGAGTTGCTAGTATGATGGTGTCTAGGAGTGCCATCAACGTTTGGGTTCTCAGTCTCTTCTGTTGGACCTTTCCCTCTGATTCAACCGCTTTCGATGTGCTGACGTCGCAAAGTGAGGTGATCCCCGACATTACTGCGTTTTTAGAGCAGAGGGGGACGTCGCTTACAGATGCAGACCTTCAGAGGATTTGCCTCCAGACCGATTTAGGCGAACTTGATCTAACCGGATGTAACCAAATCACCGACAACGGTTTGAGTCATCTTGTTTCTCTGAAGTCTCTCCAGGTGTTACGCCTTGGTGGTTGCTCGAGAATTAGCCTTGGTGGAATACGTTCGATTTCACAGGTTTCAAGTCTCGTGCATCTCGATCTAAGTCAAACGCGTCTTCCCTTGGAGGAAGTTTATCAGGAACTGAAGAAACTGCCTTTACTACGCCACTTAGAAATACGTGACGTCCGAGGATTGGTCACTCGAGGATTGGGGGAATTGAAAGGTCTCGATTACCTGGATCTATCGACGGCCAGCGGCGGTATCAGCGATGATAATTTGAAATCCCTTGCTTCACTCAAGAAGCTAACCTACCTCAATCTCAACGGAAGTCGAAACTGGGGTGCTAATAAGACGTTGACGGATGGCGGTTTAGCGTATCTTGAAGGCTTGACGGAACTTGAGTTTCTCGGACTCTTTGGGCATTTTAAATTGACGGCCCAAGGATATAACTCGCTGTTTGAGCATCTGAATCAATTGAAAAAACTTGAGATGGGTTTCAATTGGCCCTTGAAGGGCGCGGATCTATTTCTTCCTGCTTCTTTGGAAGAATTGAATCTTATGGAGTCTTTCCAATTGACTGATGCTGCAATCTTGAATCTCAATCAACATCAACGGTTGACGAGTTTGAACCTTTTTTACTGTCTTGAATTGACAGATCAGAGCCTGGCCGTAATCCCTGAAATGAAGGAGCTCCAGTCTCTTCATTTAGGATGTATCGCCGGTCTGACTAATGATGGTTTGCGAGTGATCGCCGGGAATAAAGGTCTAAAGTATTTGAATATTGGAGATAATGATCATTTTACCGATGACGGCTTGAAGCATCTCCAACGGCTTACCTCGCTCGCAGAACTTCACCTTTGGAGTTTGCCAAATCTTAGCGGTGAGGGGCTATTGTTTCTTAAGTCGATCAAGGAACTGAAGACCTTGAATTTAGCGGATTGTGCAAATCTGACAGACACAGCTTTGGCAAATATTGAATCACACCAATCGATGGAGAATTTATATCTAGACCACTGCAGCCAGCTTACCGACACCGGAATTTCACATCTTTCCAAAATGGACAAACTTCAGGAATTAACGCTGTCTGGTTGCTCGCTCATCACCGACAAATCACTTGAGTTATTGGCAAGTCTGGATTCACTCGAGTATTTGACCATTGATAATTGTCCACTACTCACGCAGTCTGGCATCCAAAGATTAAAAAAGCAGCTTCCTCACTGCAGCGTTGTCAACGATTGAATCTTTGAATCAGTCAGGGTGAAGGCAGTCCTTCTTTCTGCAGTCTTCTTTTTCAGAACTGCACCGCAAACAGATCCGCATTGATCAATTGAATTCTCAGTTTGATCACTTTCCCCTCCAGCGATTCGAGAGTGTTGCCTCCTTTCCATTGCACCTTTCTCGATATGTCGTCGCCGCGAATGGGGATGCAATCTTCAAGGCCGAAGCCGTCAACGGTTTGATCCTGCTCATCAAGAATAGCGATTCTGATTTCTCCACCGGCGTCGGTCTTGAAATTAATCTGTAACTGCTTCGAGGAAAACAAAACACTCTTTGTGGTCAAGGAGCCTGGATCTGATTCGGAGCGGAGGGATACAAAGCCGTCGGTGCGAAAGGTGAATCGCCTCAGCCGACTGTCGGGGCCGGTGTAATAGGCTTCGGTGGCGTAGACTGACAGCTCACTGTCGCTGCCAGGAAGTTGTAAGATTCCTCTTGCCATGTAATTACTTCGGTTACCGCTACGATCGGAGGGTGCATCTTCCGGAATCAGTGGTTCGCTCCAACGCTGAAACGTCATGCCATCTCGGCTGGTCATCAGCGTGGGTTCGACACGTGACCCCTGATCAGGCAGATAGCGAGTCGGAAAACCGATGTAAAGCTGAGGTGAGCGGAAATAGGGGGTGATGGCGTTGGTGTATAGATGTTCCCGTCTCGCTTGGATGTAAGTTAGACCCTGCGGCTTCGTCCAATTCCGAAAATCTTTCGAAGTACAGAACATAATGTCACGCACGCCCTGATTGAACCAACGATGATATTCTCGGTACTCTCCTGCAATGGGGTCATAGAAAGCGAGATTTTGAGAATCAAAAGCGCCTTCGGTAATGACGGGCTCCTCATGCATCAATTCCCAGTGAATCCCATCTGCGGATTGGAAAGCGAAAAGTCCATGCCTTGATTCTGTATCGCCCACACGGAGTGATCGGCCTCGACCAAGAGCCTTGTATTGGCTGCTCGGATGGCAGTCCGGATTGCTGTCAAGGAATGGGGTGAAGTTATGTGAACCAACCCCTTTCCAAACAATGTTGTTGGCTTTGGATCCTTGGAATTCAAAGAGACCGAGATTCGGTTTCTCCCAGTGAATGCCATCGCTACTCTCGGCATAGCAGACAACCTCCTCGTGGGTAGCCGTTTTGCGATCTGTGTCATAATGGGATCCTCGGTAGTACATGCGATACCGTTCACCGTCTTGAAAAAGGGTGTAGTAAGCACAGGTGTTGCCTTCCCATGGTTGATCCGTCACCAACACGACTTCTGCCGGTTTGGGTCGGTGCAGAACCGATTTAATCTCCTGCTTTGATTCAATCATCTTGTCATCTACGAAGAGCTCAAGATGGTTTTCAACGCGAATGGGATCTGCTGAGTTGCCCGAGTGACACACCGTCAAGAGCTGTAGTAAGGTAATAAAGCTAAGGATTTGTGTTTTCATGTCCAAAGGTTTCCCAGTAAATAAACAGCTCTTGAAGCGGCTTTTTGGTGCTGGTGGAAATGGAGCTAAACCGCACTGAGGTGTCTGGTCAGCCAGCGTTTCCGATGAAGCTTATTCAGTTTGAGGATCAAAGTTCCACGGCAGCTTGAAGATCGATGAATTAAGATTGCATCTGACCTGATTTACACTCGGTGGATTGATTCGGCTGTACTAGTTTACGGACATGAACGAGGCGTTTGTGAGGGCATGTCACGGAATCGCCGCCTTTAGTCATGAAATCTTATTTCTTGCAATGTTTTCTTTGGTGCCTGAGTAGACAGCTGTTGCGTTTGGATTGAATTAATTTCCTGTCTCGTCCCGTCTCCAGCCTCGTAGTGGTTTCCAAATCATATAGGGTTTGGTCTCTCCGTTAGGTTGTAGTTGCATGACGCGGCGGCCGCGTTTGATGTAAGGCGTTCCGCATTTACAACGTGCTATCAATGCTCCATTGTAATCCTCATACCGATAATCGCTGTCAGGGGCTTCTCGGTCTTGGCAGGTGCCATTTGAGCAAGTTGGATATTCGGGAAAGCCTGTAATCATTCCAATCAAAAATCCGATGCAGTAACCAAAACAGCCAAAGCTGAGGAATGACCCTGCGGATCCAATCAGGAATCCACCGACATAACCCATTGTTCCATGTTTGATGCCAAAGTAGTAAGCCGCTTTAATGCCGATTGCTATGAATGCAGCGACTAGCAGTAGCTCAATCAGTGTTACACCTGATCGTGAAACGCCCATGTGGTTTGATGTCAAATACACTGTGTTTCGGGGAGGTTCATTTCGCTTCGTTGCGAAGGCAGTTGGTTGAGATTTCAAAAGGTAAAATATTGTGATCGTTTCAGAAGGGTGTCAATTTTCATTTTCCTGCAGGTGCAATATTTTGGTTTTGCTTGCGTTGCAAGCTGCTCCCTTGCTGTCTCTCTATTTCATGATGGAGCGTGTTTTATTTTTCTGCTTTATCACTCTTGATCCACAAGCGTTTGCCTTTCCATTCCACAATCGTGAGCAAAAGAGATTGAAAGATTACAACGACAATTCCAATCGGGTACAGATTGTCTTTCGAGAACATGACAAGAAAGAGAAACAGTGCCATGGAAGTGGATCCGTGTTCGAGGTAGGCCCATTGGCGGCGGTGCTTTCCTGCAAAGATCACATGTAAGGCCACCCAACCAATGCTGTACCAGTTCGTCATTGAAGCGAGTCCTAGGATGGGTCCGCCGTACCAGATAGTCATATGTAGAATCGTGAATCCCGTTGCGATAAGCATGCCGGGATTCGATTTGCCGCTGGTGCTTTTGACAGCCTCAATTCCACCGACGAAGAGCCGGTAAAAGAAGACAGGGACGACCCCATGCGTTAACGTGAACAGGACGGTTACAAAAGCTCCGACGATTGGTGGAATCGTATTTGCCGCATTGGCGAGTTCCGAATTCGAAGTCGATAAGATGCCATAGGCCGCTAACAAGTACGTTGGCACGACGACCAGCATTGCGTTGAAAACCGATGACGCAAGTCCCTGCTCCTGGTCCGATTGAGAAATCTTGACTGCTCGATTGCAGAATTGCCCGTGCTCATCCACGGCCAGCCATGGTTCATTTTCTAGGATGATGGATTCTGAAACATTACCAGTCTTGGGGGTAAGAATTGAAAGGAATGACTCGCGATTGGGGTTGCTAATCCACTCGCCGAGGTCAATTCTTGTTTCGATGGATTTTGAACCGTTTGCGTCTTGGACTGCTAATTTGACGGGCCAGTTGCGAAGCATTTTCTTATAACCAGGGATGACTGCCCCATTGCTTTGAAAGGATTGAAGTTCCTTCACTGCCTCTTCGTACTTGAGATAAGAACCCTTACCGCGGTCATAGATTTCTGTTAGCGAGGCCTTCATGCACTTACCATACCTAAGAATGGTCACAATCCTTTCGGCGTTTTCCTTTCGTCGCTTTGCCGTAGATTGGTAGATTGTCATTCCGGCAAAGATCGCAATCACGCCGCCAATTCTCGAGAAGGCAGGTGGATTACTCATGCCTATTGCACCGATCGCAAAGTAGATTCCTGATGTCATGAAGGCAATCGAGAGCAGTGTCGCTAAACCTTGTGCTGTATTGAATTGCTGTTGCAAAACCTGTTTTTTTAATTCGATTGAAATTTCACGCGGTGGGTCGATGAGTGATTCGCAGTGAAATGGCTCTCTGTGGGATGATGAGAGTTTTGTATGAATGGGTGCGTTCATTGAATTCTCATTCTTAGAAGTGGTTCATCCCGCGATGACCCATCGTGTGAATCTTGTTAGGGGTATCGAGTATCTGATGGCAGGGGAATGCACTCTTGCTTGTCATGCAGTGCTTGGAGGTCAAGGTGTTTCAAAATGCGTATGACAATACTCGCAAGCAATTAATAACTCGTTTCTGTGTGTTTGGCAGTGAATGAAACGTCTTGGCAGCCATATTCGATTTCTTTGGCGTTCTCGATCTTTATGTTTTTTTATGATGCCGTAGTAAGTAGACGCTTGATCGAACCGATTTGCGCCAGTTTTTTTCGGGACATCTCAAGGTCAAGATCACCGTAATGATCGATCGGATTACCGAACGCATTGAGAAGTGTTGTGTACCAATTCCCGAGAGTCTGGTGACCTTCATTCGCGTGATACGGCAACCGAACGTAGCGACCGGTAAGATTGATTGGGCATGCATCGCCGGCAATCACTACAAAGGGAGCCTCGGTTCCGTGGCTGTGGTGTGTTTCACCATTTTCGGGAAAGTAGAAAATCATGGTGCGGTCAAACATCGACCCTCCACCCTCAGGGATCTGTTTTAGTCGATCGACAATTCGTGCAATTTGCTGTACGTGTCCAATTCGAATTTTCTTGCGTATTTCATCAGCGGAAACACCACTGTAGCCACCATTATGCCCAATCTCATGAATCGAGATCCGATCGGATTCGTTTCCATGTAATCCTCGGATCGGAGTTGATAGTTCGTCAATGGTATAGGTCACGACGTTCGTGAGACCCGTGGCTATCGCGGCAATCAGGATGTCCGTCATAGCGTTTTGCTTCTCGGGTGTTGAAGCGTTGATACCCCCATCGAGATGGACGGGATCCAATGTTGGTAAATGTTGCTCAATGAGCTTTGAAAAAGACGCCACATTTACATTGCGCTGCCTGATCGCCTCAATGGATTCAACATGATTACTAAGCTTCAGACGTTCGTGACCTCGTAGAACAGCAGCCTTGAATGATTCTTCTGCTTCTAGAAAGTTCAGCATTTGGTTTTCAGAGTTCACGCTCGTTGGATTGAGCACTGATTTAAATAGTTCGTTATAGGCTGTTTGTGGATCTGCGTAGCAGTAATTCCTCTGATGAGCAGCAGGCGCTGAGTAACCCGGAACGATACCGGTTCGAAAACTGCTGTAATTGCCTGTCAGGGAGAGTTCCACATGTCCAAATGGGGATGGGTTCAATTTAGATAATTCAAAATCCACGGTGGCTCGCTTGATACCACTCAGTGAATTTCGACCTGATTTGAACGCACCCATCACAGATGAATAGGAAAAGTGGCCGTTCTCACTCATCTTGCAAGATAATCCCTGCAGAATACCGACGTGTTGTTTATGTCCCTCGAGTGCATTTAGCCAATCGGGTAATTCGTGATTTTCAAGATCCGTTTCAAATGCTTCTTTTTTGTTATCGCGACTTTTGTCCTGCTCACTGAAAGTTGGTAAAGCGAGTTCTTTGGGGCGAATGCCATTCGACTTTCTAATGAAAATAAACCTGCTCGGCAGATCGTTTGTCGATGTGTTGGTTGTTGTGAAAGCGGAGCTCAATCGCGGGCTGAGGGCGCTTGTTCCAATCGCTGCAGCCTTTAGAAAGTTTCGTCGCGTATTCATGGCGGTGGGCAATCCGAGTTCAAGTTTTAATTTTGGTCAATTAGATCGAATCAGTTACTCGTCGATCTCGTTTTCTGGCTTTCGATAGATAAATGAATCAGATGTGAGCAGTGAAACAATGACGGCATCAAAGCTGCCACCACTGCTGAGATAAGCTTGGTCTGCATTGATAAGCGTTTGAGAGTCAGAAAGGGTTTCGTTGCGACCGAGGAAGTAACGAAAGGCATGTCGTATAATCGATTGACGCACGCGATCAGATTGATTGAGTCGATCAATAAGATCTAGGGCATCTTTTACCGGTCCATCCAGTGAGGGGTCACCTGTTCCCTCTAGGTAGCCTTTGGGTTCCACCGGTAAGGTTTTATAGGTATCTCTCAGATCGACATGTGGTGCCGCTTTCTCGGGGCCTTTTTCCTGAAGGTTATCAGGATGTTCAAGGGATTCTCGCTCTCGATAGCGTCCAAAATCATCGTAGATTTCAAAGGGTAAGCCGAGAGGATTCATTTTTTGGTGACATCTCCAACACTGAGAATCCTTTGTCTTCGATTCCAGGCGTTGTCTTAGAGTCTGGTGGTGGTTCTCTGGAATCACAGCATCAACCGTGATTGGAAGATCGGGGATGGTGCCGGCGAGCAGTTTTTCTTGAATCCATTTTCCTCTCGCAATTGGATCGGTTTCGGTGTTCTTCGCATGTGCAATTAGCCATGCCGGATGCGATAACATCCCGCGGCGGTTTTGAACTTTTGCAGGTTGAACGCTGGGGTAATTCCAGTCATCAAGTCGAATGTTAAAAAACTTTGCTACTTCCGGAGATCTCAGTTGCAAGCCCGTCCGTGTTGATGCGTTGTAGGGGCCGTGTGCAGGAAAAGATACGTAGGGAGCCGCCGACGTTTGCCCCTTTTCAAATCGGAGTGTAAAGCTTTCCATTGCGGTTTTGAATTCACGAATAGGATCGCGTCTTCCACCGGGAACGAGGTTGTTGACGTCAACGCCTCGCATCTTGACTTCAGCAAGGAATGCTTTGTGTTCGTAGAGATCTTCTTTCGTGAAGTTTTGCCAGTCTAGGTCATTAAAGTATTCATAGATGCTTTTGATTCGATCGGACGCTTTTGTCATTGCCGCGTTGTCACCTGAGTGGAATACATAGTAGTTTTCCGAACCCAGCAATCGCTCAATCACATTTTGGTCTTGCTGGAGGATGTTTTCGACCAAGCGATCCGCTTCCCCCACGAGCCTGCCTTTGGAATTGTCATAGTGACCCCCGAATCGTTTGTTGTCCTTGAAAATGGACAGTAGTGTCGGATAGCCGAAGAACTCGCGAAAGAATCGAAGTTTACGGATGGGTTGATCCGTAATGCTTGCCGTTAATTGCAGCCTTTGAACCGCCTCGTCAATCACATAATACTGACTCCGGCGTTTTAGTAGCCTTTCAATTTCCCGTTTGTAGTCCTCTCGATTCGCGAGGCGACCGGATACCGCAGCCTCAGTGAGTTCCTCGTCAGGGGCATTGTCGGTCAGGGCATAGGCGATGGCGTAGCTGGCGTCACGAGGGGACATTAATTGCCGGCCAAACCCATCAGGTTTCCCTGCACCCATTTCATACCGATAGACGAATTCGGAACGAAGCAGCAGGGTTTCAATTAGTTTGTGAATGGAATCATGGTGATTCATTGATTCAAAAAAATTCAGGGTCAGGTCTCTGAATTTCTTCGTCTCTTGGTCGATCGGATCACGTTGATAGATTTTTTGAAATAATTGACTTACAAGTAGGTCGATTTTACTATCGGTGACTGAATTTGTTTGTTGCCGACGCAACTCAAATTGCTGTCTCCATTCTTTCAAGCACGCTCTAATGATTTCGTTGAAGCGATCACCCTTGCTGCGATGAGTTTTGATCGCAGCAGCGATCTCTTGCATTTCAGATTCATTTCGTGGTTGGTAGGGTCGCTGTTTGTATTTCTGTGCATAACGATGAATTTCGATTTGTTGGCGGAACTCCGGCAGGTAGTTCTTGAGAAAGGTCATTCTTGCTTCGATACGACGGGCGTCATCCCCGATGTAGAACCAGCTGCGTTCACATCTCTCCAGTAATTGTGCATCACTCTGTCCATCTTCAGAGACAGATTGCATCGTTTTGAAAATAAGAATCAGCTCCGTTATGCCGGGGTTTGCCGCATGAAACGCAGCTTTCTTTACCGAGGCACCGTCACCACTGATCGGATCCGGGATTTGGACAGATTTGAATGTTGGTAGTAACTCCTTGTGTTGGTCGCCATAAATCTCAAGTAGGATCTGTTCGATATGCTCATTCAAGAACTCTTCGCGACTGGCTAGTGTTCTTTCATCATTCCACTCTTGGTCCATGATTTCGCTGATGGCCGGTAGGTACCGACGATCGCGTTTCACAAGATGGATCATGTAGGAAGCAATTTCTTTTGCATTCGCCATCATGGTAAGCAGGTGACCCGCATTGAGGGTTTCGTTTGCGTAGTATCTAACGCCAATTTTATTGGCAAGAAGGAACGGGTTCGTGATTGGAACCCTTCGATTGTTGTCTCCGATCACTGATTCCCGTTTTCCATCAATGGTTTGGAATGGGCGGTGGTTGATCAGTTGATTAATCTTCGCATCAAAAATGTATTCGCTTATCAACCATCGTCGGTTTTTTGTGTATCCCTTCAGGTCAGCATGATCTCCGGAGAATAATTTTTCGTGTTCGAGGTAGTTTCCATATTCTGGTTCCGCTAATTTTCCATCAAGGCTGGATGCTTGATACCTATCTAATTGCGATCGGACCCACTTCGAAATTCTCTCGCGATCTCTTGGGCTCGGCTGGTCCTCACCCTGCGGCGGCATTAAGCCAAAATGGAGTTGTTCTTCAATGCGATTGAGGATGCCAAGCCCTGTTTGCGTCTTGACTGACTTGAGTTGTTCAAGTTCAACCGCGCCTTCCGCTGATTCACCAGTATGGCAATCGCCGCAGTAGTGCTTGGTAAGATTGTCAACCTCAGCGGGTGGACTGAAGTCGATCAATGCATCGACAGGGTCACTCGCTCTGCTTTCTTCACGCTTTGAGGGTGTTGGCTTTTGCTCGCCTTGACTCTTCGCGTTGTTGTCCTCCGCCAGAATAACGCAATCAGGATGGGTTAATCGTCCAATCATGATCGCGGCTATCGATACGGCTCGAATACGTTCGATACATTTCATGCTGCGGGGTTCATTCTCTTGCGTGGCTGAGATAGGTCCAACGATGGGAATGCGTTGTGTTAGAGTGCGGCCGTCACGCTCATCATTTTTATTAACAGATAGTCTACATCAGGTGTGATCCATTTTACCTGCAGGATGTTACTTAATTCGGATCTATTTTCGAAGTAGAACCTTGGTGCAACATCGGAGGGAACCACCATACATGGCGCTGGTCGTGATGCCTTCCACGGAAGTGATGTGAAAACCCAGTTCTTCCCAGACCTTGAACGCTTCTCTGTCGATCGAATCTAGCCCATATTGAGGCAGGTAAACTCGATCTTGCCCGTTGCGAGTTTCCATCAGTACGTTGTTGTAAGTTAGGAAGGGGTACCTGATTTCCCTTGCGTTTTCACGATTGGGTTGAGCTGAACTCTCTTCCTTATGGCCGGTTTTTATCGATGTGCTTCTGCTCAGCACGTGGTCAGATTTCTGCTTCTCGTTGTCGTCTGATTGCTTCGAGTCGTTGGTCTGCCCTCTCGTGTCTTCTGTCGCGAATAGAGTCGGGATACGGTGAACCTCGAAGCCCTTGTCGGCTAGTTGTGAAGCAATGAGGTCGAGGTCATCTGATACGTCTAGGCTATGAGAGATTGCTTTTGTTGTCATTCCCACCACTTGAGGTTTCTGCAGAGTCTGACCCTCCACATCGGATAATGATTGGATGGATTCCGCCCCAAAAAAATGGTCTTCGCAATTCTTTTCGAATTCTTGGATTTGATGTGGGTTTTGGTTAATGGCGGTTTGTGCAAGCGCTGCACCAAGACGAGTGTCGGCGACGAGGAAACGGTTCTTGGTCAGTGGTGTTACAATCAGGTCGATGTGACCGACGGATTGACCTGCTTCACCAATAACGCACACTGGCAGCCCGAGCACTTTTTCAAAGCGTGCGACAATATTGGATTCGCTTTGCCGCAGTGCAATCACGTTTTGAATAATGGTGTCTTTTCCGATCACAGCAATGCTATCGCCGCAAACAATGTTCCCGCCTTCGAAGAGTAGCTCTGTTTGGTGTGTCTGAATACCGAGTTGACTTGCAAGTTGTTTTCCCATCTGGTGGTCATCACCACGCTTGAATTGTTTCGGTAAAATCAACTGCGGCTTGTGATTATTCTGTCTCACCAAGAAAGGGTCTTGCGGCCATATTGAAAGATGCGTGCTTTCAGGCAGTTCGATGAACGTGACCCTTGGATTGGCATTGTCGTAATCGAACGCTTTGCGATCATTCACCAGGATCAGCACGTGTGTCTCGGGCGATAGAGCGTTGGTGATGTTCTGAACTAATTCACTATTGCGTAACGATGATTTGCGCGCGCTTGATAGGCTGCATGCAACGAGTTCAATCTCTGAACCGTAATCTGGCATCAACTGCGAGGTGTTTTGGGACGACCGCAAATCATTGGACTGCGTGGATTGTCGCCCCATTGCGTGGATCAACGTTGCAATCGCGAGGCCAAAACAAATAGCTAGTACCGTCCAGCGAATTCGCATTGAATTAGTTGTTTGGTGTTGATGGGATAAGGCTGGATCGTGATTCATGCCGGGCGTTTTTTGGTTGAGCCGCAGTGGTTTCGGGGAATTCGCCAAGAAGTGGCACTAATTCAATGGCTCCGATCGACGTCTAAAACGCCGACCGGAGCGAGGCTTTTACGTCTGTTACCGAGCGGTCACCGTTGCTCACCGGCTCGCTTATCTGCAAGTTGTTGCACTAGGACTCGGTATTCTGCTTTTTGGATTTCGATCGCTTTCATCGCATCCTGTAACCGCGCCTCCATCATTTTAATATTGCGTTTATTCGCAAGTGATCTTTCATTATTCACGTCCACTCGAAAATCGAGATCATGCAAGCTCTGATCGACAAGATGGAAATCGACATCTGCTTGTTCCTGACGGTCCTCGAGGTCCATGATTCGTTGTAGTAGATCTCGATCATCGGCGCGAATTTGAGGTTCCGCCAAAACGGGATCATGAAATACGGCTTGAGCAGCGATTCCAGCGAGTCCTAGGGTGCAGAGCGTTAACAGGTTGAATAAAAGGTTCTGAGACTTCATGGGAGTTTTCCAAAGTAAGGATATTCGTTTGATAACCGCGATCATTCGCGGTGTGTTGATGAAAAGCAAATGGCGTGCCATTCAAAAAAAACCGCTATTTGCCATGCTCAATTGGAGTATCTGTCTTAAAAAAAGATCCGGTATCAAATTGAGAGAACCTTTCTTTTCTTACTTTGTGCTGTATCTATCGATGTCAAAATTGTTTTGGATCAGCGGACTGGCACCGTGTTTCTGGTTGATGAGTCGATCGGCACGATGGGATCTAATCGGTTGCAGGATGATTAGGTTTGCTTTTCTGCTTATCGAAATCGTTCTCTGGCACGTCCGAGTGAACCGGCACACCAGATTGAACCGGCGCGGGCAAGGATCTGAGGAGTCGATTGGAAAAACCTCTGACAATAGATGCCAGGTGGCTCTTTTGGTTGATTCAGCCATCAGTATGGTCCTGAAGCATTCAATCGCTTGACGGGAAGATGATTTTGCGGCTTTGTGACTGGGGTGTGACTGACAAGCGTTGATAGTCGTGAACCCCTTTCATGCGATTGCTCGGAGCTGACAGGTAATTGCTACCTGGTTTTGGGGGCAATTTGAGTCTCAGCGGCGATTTGAAATTCAATCACGGGGAATCCCGGCCCTCGGTTGTCTCAAAACACATACGCCGTTGTTTCAATATGAGATGGTTCTTTCGGGATTCAGTAATGAGTTTGCAGTGATTGATTTGGAATATTGCTCTTGAAAACATCAGATCCGCAGCGACGTTTGCTATCACTAAGACTCGTTATTCGTCATGAATAGGCAGGCGGCACCTAGCATGCGGCCAAGCAGGAATACCTTGTTTCTCTCTCCCTCTTATCTACAGATGATGTAGTTGGCACACCCTTTGCTTCCTCCCGAGTTATCGAAAACATTACTTGAGGATTGAAAAACGGAGAAGCATGATGAGTTTCAGAAAAACTCTCTTTGGGCGAACCATCTGTACCGTCGCCTTATTGACCACGTGTCAGCAGTGCACCCCGACTTTTGCTCAGAGTCAGGCAACCGTTGGACAGCAACAGCTATCGCAACACCACACGACCCTTGATACGAGACTGAAGCAGTTGCTCAATCAGAATGGAGTTCATGCGATTGATGCACCCGTTCAGAACCCAAGTCAGGTCGTGCTCGGTCAGGCTCTGTTTTTCGATCGCATTCTGAGTGGAAATCGAGACACTGCGTGCGCAACATGCCATCATCCTGTGGCTGCAACGACCGATGGGCTTGCACTCGGGGTTGGAACGGGAACCGATACGCCTGGCGCGGTGAGTATCTTTCGTGTTCGAGGCGAGGAACGAGAATTCATTCCTCGCAATGCACCAGAGATTTTCAATCGAGGCTCAGAGCAGTGGCATTCCGCTTTTTGGGATGGTCGAGTATCAACCGTCGGTGGTGAAATCGTCTCACCTGCTGGTGATCAGCTACCTGAGGGATTAACAACACCATTGCAGGTACAGGCGATGTTTCCTGTGACCAGTCGTGACGAAATGAGGGGAAACCTCGACGACGTTGCTTCGGGGAATGAAATCGCTGCCATCGACGATACCGATTTTACCGGGATCTGGAACGCGCTCATGGAGCGTCTTCTCGCCAATGAAACCTATCGCCAGATGTTTTCGGAGGCCTTTCCCGAAGTGCCGGAGGCGTCCTTGGGTTTTCAGCACGCAGCCATTGCGATTGCTGCTTTTGAGGCACAAGCTTTCGGTATGAATGACAGTCCGTTTGATCGCTACCTTGGCGGTGATCTGAGTGCATTGAGCGATGAAGCCAAACAGGGTGCGGCTCTCTTCTACGGTCAAGCGAATTGTGTCTCCTGTCACTCGGGTACGTTGATGACGGATCAGCAGCATCATAATCTTGCTGTTCCGCAATTAGGGCCAGGGAAAGATCCGGCTAGCGGATTGGATTTCGGTCGGTTTGGTGTCACCAATTCCATTTCGGATCTCTTTAAATTTCGTACCCCTCCACTTCGTAACGTTGCACAGACTGGACCGTGGATGCACAACGGAGCTTTCGCAACTCTTGAGGATGTAATCCAACATCACGGTGATGCAGAGGCGTCACTGGCCAACTATGATCCGGCACAGCACCTCTTTCAACATGATCTCCAAGAATTATTTGTTGACGATGAGGAAGTGAATCAATGGATGCTCGAAACCACGGAAGGTGATAATCTAGCGATCGTTGGCAATCGAGTGAGTTTGCTTGTTGCTTTCCTTGAAAGCCTTTCCGCTCCAGATTTGACGGAACGACTGCATTGGACGATGCCCACGAGCGTACCAAGCGGAATGCTCGAGAATGGAATCCCGGTGACAGATTGATTTCCAACGGGCTCTGAAATGCAACGAGGTGTGCAGGGGAAATGCAAGGAGGTGTGCAGGGGAAATGCAAGGAAATATGCAGGGACCTCGAGGATTTGGTGGGGTAGGTTGATTGTCGGCTGTGTTCGCCGAGGTAGTCAAATCAGCGGTTAATCGCTTCTTTCTGAATGTAATCCAATACCTGATGCCTTGATTCCATCGCTGTGTTAGCCTGTTTTAGGTAGTCTATCAGAGACCATGAGATCATTTGAACCGGATTCAAAGCAGAACGAAATCAATGCCGCACGATCCATACGCGATTCGAGAGAAATCAGAAGCTCGTTTTAGTAATGGTCTGATCGCGATAGTCGCTCTGGCCTGTTTTGGAGCGTTGTCGGGGATCCTGACGATTGTTCTCGGCTTTGACTTTTTTTCAACGTATGTCGAGTCTGAAGTAAGCGACAAATCGAAGGATGTCATCGAGCAGAAGGTCGAAGCGCCAACGAGGCAGCAAATTCGTCATGCTGAGTACACCTTTGATTTACCCATCGATTATCGTCTGGTTTCTGAGGAAACCCGTGATAATGGTGATTTGATTGTTCGCTACAAAGGCGAGGACGGATGCCACTGCATTTTCTCTTTGCTAACGAATGATCAGTGGGATCGATTCACAAATCCCCCTGCGACCTACGCAGAAGCGGTGATTCCTGATATCGAAGGTTTGGACACTGAATTAGACGCTGAGTTGCTCGGTCAGCGTTTGGGTGTTGGTGGAATGGCGGGCACGCTTTTTCAGTTTTATGAGCGAGAGACTTTCCGGGGGATCGATTTCACATACCTTCTCGTTGCGATGCATCAGGGTAACAAGCTGGTGATGAAATTTGGGGGTAAGTACAAACGTTACAGTGAAAATGAGGAATTTGTGATCATGCCGGATCATTGGCGTGAGTACCTGTTAACGCTACGTCCTCTTTTGCCAAGTGAAATCCTTGCGGGGCAATCCTCAGCTGGGAAGTAGATTGGCACGAAACACCAACGATTAGGTTAAACAGCTCACCGGCAAAGATGTGCCGGTCAATTGAGATTCCCTGAATTCCAATGGGCGTGAGAATCGGTTGTTCTGACGCGCCAAGGATTCGAACAAAGCCTTTCGACTAGGTTCCGGGCTCTTTCCCATCCTTCCACGGTCCTGCTAATTTCATGTATTCAGGCTCTTCAAGGGTGCTGCCGAGATCGCCGGCAGACCAACCGTTTATGTGCATCGGTTTGTCTCGTCGCTTCGATCGTTTCTCCCAGTCACTCGCCCACTTTGAGTCACCTTCATGGATCGTAAAGTCGGTGTCATTGAATTGGAAAACCTTACCCTCACGGTAACTTCTGGCTCCGAGAATCACCGTCGTAATTGCGGCAGCTCCCAATGCGGGGTCGTTGTTGCAGAGTGATGGATCGTTCGCAACCATCGCATCAATCCAGTTTTTAAAATGTGTTAGCGTTGTATCTTCGACTGGTGTTGTTGCATAACGCTCCTCTTTTAGCTTGCTGTTTCGCGTGACTTGGGGTCTTTCTGGAATGAAATCAAAACCATCAAATTGTTCTCCAGTTCCGAGCACGAAGGATCCATGGTGTCCCCGAATGAGTTGGCGAATGGGGGTGTTCTGGCATGCCATCGTCGCGGTTACAAGACCTTGGACGCCCTCCGGGAAGTCAGCTGCAACGGTTGCAACATCTGGAACATCTCGCCCGTCATATTCGAGGTAGAGACCGCCAGCGCCAACGACGCGTGCCGGGAAACGAAGTCCCGTGCCTTTGAGCATGGTGGTGGTGCGGTGTACAAAGAGGTCCGTGAACATTCCTGAACCGTAGGGCCAAAAGCGACGCCACTGTCGATAGACCGCTCGATCAAATTCCTCAAATTCTGCTAGCCCTTCTTCCACACCGAGCCATTTTTTCCAATTGATGTTCTTTGGATTCATCTGGGGCGTAAGTTTGTAGTACCGCCACTGTCCCTGAGCAGAATTCCTAAAGAACTCAGTTTGGTACATCAAGACTTTACCGAGTTGGCCTGCCGTCAGCATCTCGTTGATTTGGTTCCAGACGGGCAGACTTGTTGATTGAACCCCAACCTGCATAACCTTGCCCGACCCCTTCCAGGTCTTCATGACTTCGATGGCTTCTTCCACTGTTTTCGTCATCGGCTTCTCACAGTAGACGTGCAATCCGTGGTTGAGGGCATCAATCGCCTGTTTGGCGTGCCAGTGATCAGGAGTTCCAATGCAAACCGCATCTAGATTCGCTTTGGCAAACATCTCGAGATAATCCTCATACCGCTCTACATCATTGCCAGTATTTTTTTTGATGTGTGCAGCCGCTTTATCACGGTTTTCATTGAAGACATCGCAGACCGCAACTAATTCAATCGGTTCACCATTGACCTGATGTTTGGTCATCCTAACAACGTGGGCACCAAAGCCCCGTGAGCCTGTACCGACGAATCCAACGCGTAACTTTGCATTGGGTGAACGAGTTTGAGCCTGGCTTGATTCAGACACGCCAGTGGCGACCGAAACCATGCCGGCTGTTGCTGCAGATGTTTTCAAGAAGTGACGGCGCGAGGGTGTGCTTTGGGTCATCTGTCTTTGAAGCCTTTGAGACGTTGGGAGGAATTGGGAAATGTCTATTGAATCGCGAAAAAGATACTGGATTTTTCTTCAGTTGTCGTGATCCGGTCTTGCTTGAAGCATGTATTTGTTGGCGTTGCTTCCATCTTACTCGTGATTTTGACTTCGCGTTGACCGGCATGACGATTTCTTTTGGTTGACGGAGATGCCATCGAATTGTGAAGTCGTAATCTTTCTTTGGTGGGTTACTATCATCGTCGCGAATGGGTCGGTCATAATACCGGAGGTTTTTTTCTTTGAGTGAGTAATGCTGCATCTGCGAGGGATTTGGCAACCTGATTTCGGCAAGTTTTGGAGCTTAGTAGAGCGAATGCGATTTTGTTCAACCCTATTGGTTTTCATCCTGTCTGGGAACATTTTACTCGCAGACGACCAACAAAAGGTTGGTTCTGCAATCAGTTTTGCTGCGGCACCAGCTTCATCGACCAAGGCGTTGGGGAGAAACTGGATGAAGAGTCTGCCCGAAACTTTGAGTTTGAGTAACCTTTCGATCCCGGGTACACATGATACGTGTGCCTTAAGAAACGGTTTTTCTTTTGGCTTCGCTAAGTGTCAGTCATGGACCTTGGAGGATCAACTCGAGGCGGGCATCCGGTTCCTCGATATCCGTTGTCGGCATCGGTTGAATCGTTTTGAGATTTATCATGGAGTGATTTCTCAGGAGATTACTTTTAAGCAAGTCCTAGACATTTGCGAGGCGTTTCTTAAGAAGAATCCAAGCGAATGCCTTTTGATGTCGGTCAAGGAAGAGTCGAGTCGTGAAAAAGTCACCCGTGGATTTCGGGAGACGTTTTTGGATGAGATTGACTCAAGGAAAGATCTCTGGCTGATCACTGAGAAGACACCTTCTCTCAAAGAGTCGCGAGGTCGTATTGTCTTGGTCGACCGTGTTGGAAATCTCGGTGGTCTGCGTTGGGATGAGATGAGTCGGCAAGATGCCTACCAAGCGACGCCTGAAGAAAAGAAGATCAAGGTAGGTCAGCAGTTTGATCTTGCAGCAAATGGGGATTCGGGTCAGTGGTTTTTAAACTATTCTAGTGGAACAGTGCCAAAAAAGCTGATTACACCCGCTGGCTACGCATCGATCTTAAATCCATTCGTGCTTGATCAATTGCGACAGCGCAAAGGTAAGCATTTAGGTGTAGTCGTAATGGATTTCCCTGGTGACTCACTGGTGGAACGAATCATACAATCGAACCATTTACGTCACCAGAATCCGAAAAAAGAAAGAAACTAAATTTCGGATGACGCGACGCGATTTACTCGGTCAGTGTTCTGGACTATTCACCTTTCAATCGTCGATCAGGTGGTCGTTCATTATCAATTATTCCTGTTTGATTAGGCTGCTTCTATGACGCAATTGATTTCAGTTACCTGCTCATTTCGATGGGTTGTATTCTCATTGGTCGTCTCCGTAGGCGTAATAAGGTGTGATCCGTCTCAAGCGAACGAGAGGCAGCCCAATGTCATCCTGATTTTGATTGATGATATGGGATGGGGGGATCTTGGCTGTTACGGAAATGAATTTGTGGACACACCCCATCTGGATCAGCTTGCGGCTGATGGGATGCGATTCACCGACTTTTATGCCGCTGGCGCGGTGTGCTCACCTACTCGCTGTGCAATCCAGGCAGGGCAAAATCAGGCAAGAATTGGAATCACCGCTCATATTCCCGGGCACTGGCGACCGTTTGAAAAAGTGATCACACCACTCACGACAATGGCATTACCGCTTGATACCGTGACGATCGCTGAATCGCTTAAGGAGTCCGGATATCGAACGGGCTATATCGGAAAGTGGCACTTGGGAACAGGACCCCAATTTCAGCCGGATCAACAAGGTTACGATACCGCGATCGTTGTGAATGGTCCGCATTTGCCTGGTCGATACAAAACGCAACGCAAGGAATCGCCACAACCAAAGCCTGGGCAATATCGAACCGACTTTGAAGCCGATCTCGCAATAGATTTTATACGCCAAGAGTCGGCATCACCTTTCTTCCTGATGGTTTCACCCTATGCGGTTCACATCCCTCTGGGGGCCATGTCAGAGAAGGTAGAGAAGTATCGAAATCGGGCGAAAGAGTTGAAGCGAGAGCTCCCCAATCCAATCTATGCTGCGATGATCGAGCATTGTGATGAGATGGTGGGTCGCATTGTGAATCAGGTCGCAAGGTCGGGGAAGACTGACGAAACGTTAATCATCTTCACCTCTGACAATGGAGGCCTGAATCGGCGATATGATTATCAAGAGGTAGCAGACGATATCGTTTCAGATTTGGCACCATTGAAAGGTGAGAAAGGAGACCTGCACGAGGGAGGAGTGCGTGTTCCGTTGATTCTTAAGTATCCACCCATTGTGCCTTCGGGAACAGTTTGCAGTGAGCCAACCATCAGTTATGACTTTTACCCAACTCTTATTGCTATGGCTGGTGGTGAATTGCCAAAAGATCAAACCATTGATGGACTCAGCTTGTTGCCGTTGATGAGGAATCCCCAAGCTCGGTTAGACCGAGATGCGTTGCATTGGCATTACCCGCATTTTCACCATGATCGACCGGCAAGTAGTATTCGGGAGCGTGACTGGAAATTGATCGAGTACCTTGACGGTAGCGATACCGTGGAGCTCTATCACATCAGTCAGGATATCGGAGAATCAACGAATTTAGCGGACGAGCGAAAGGGGCGAGTGGCTGATTTGCGGAGGCAGCTGCAGAGTTGGCGTCAAAGTGTTGTTGCCAGAATGCCGTATTCCAATCCGCATTACAACGCGGATCGAGCCGCGGAATGGTGGAGTATGCGGACGGGCCAAGTGATAAATAGCAGTTTACGAAAACGATTTCCTGCAACGGAGCTTGAGTAGATCCGAGGAAGCCGTTTCTACCGCCAGTCTGTTCATCTCAAGCAATTAAGTCGGTAATGACCTCGCCGCCAAATTGAGACAGTTGCTTGAACCGTCCAGCGTGAAAGTAGGTGAGTTTGTTGTCATTCAGCCCCAGGATGTGCAAGAGCGTCACATGCAAGTCGCGGATTGGATGAGCCGTTTCGATTGCTTTGGACCCAAATTCATCGGTGCCTCCAACCACTCCGGGGCGAATACCGCCACCGGCAAGCATCATGGTCATCGCTTGGTTGTTGTGTCCTCGACCCAAAGAATAGACTCCACCGCGTTTATTGTTATCCGGAGTTCGTCCAAATTCACCCGTCCAAATCACAAGTGTGTCCTCAAGCATGCCTCGCTGTTTGAGATCTCTCAGTAGTCCCGCAAAGGGTTTGTCGACGCTCTTGATCCTTGCGCTGTGGCCTCTTTGCAGATAATCGTGGCTATCCCATCCACCGCTGAAGATCTGGACGAATCGAACCCCATCTTCAACGAGTCTACGAGCCATCAAGCATTGGCGGCCGAACGCTTCCGTTTCGGGGTTGTTAAGGCCGTAAAGATCTTGGGTTTTTTCAGATTCAGCCGACAAATCGATGACACTTGGGACTTCGGTCTGCATGCGGAAGGCAAGTTCGTAGTTCTCCATTCGGGATAACAACCTTTGGTCTTTCCCGCCAATGGTTTCCATGTGTTTTTGATTCAGCCATGCCAATTCATCGAGCGCATCCCGTTGGTGTTGTCGATTCTTGTGAGCGGGTGGTGCAAGGTCGAGAATCGGTGATCCTTGAGGACGCAGTCGTGTTCCCTGATACGTGGGCGGGAGGAACCCATTGCTCCAGTTTGTGGAACCACCCTGCGGCATGGCAAGTTCAGTCATCACGACGTATCCCGGTAAGTTTTGATTCACAGAACCCAGGCCGTAATTCACCCACGCGCCAAGCGACGGGTCGCCGCCTAATCGGCTACCGGTGTTCATGTGGAATAACGCTTCCGGGTGATTGAGTGATTCCGCTTGGCAACCGCGGTAGTTGCAAAGTTCATTCGCAATATAGGGATCCGCCAGGTATTCCCATTGGTCACACATTTCGATTCCGTTGTCGCCTACCTGGTTGAAAGAGAATGGGCTACCGACGAAAAACTTAAAACCTTTCTCGAGTCCACCTGTGAGTTTTGATTCTTGTTTGTGTCGTTTTGTGAGTTCCGGTTTAGGGTCGAACGTGTCCATTTGGCCAGGTCCACCCTCCATGAAAAGCATGATCACATTCTTGGCCCTCGGAGGATGCATCGGCACTTTTGGAGCCAATGGATTCTTCGCTTCATCTGCAAGGAGACCGTCGGTATGTAGCATCGATGAGAATGCCACGGACCCTAACGTTGACCCCAAGCCGTAGATAAATTCTCTGCGAGATGATTGCATGATTTTCGTTGTTAGTGCGAAGTGACAAGTTGCTTTGATCTAGGCGAACAGGAGGGTTTTATTCAACGTAGATGAATTCATTGGTGTTGAATAACAGCAGGCAGATATCAGCGAGGGCGCGAATCGAGGGTGAGACTTCATGAGCTTTGATATCTGGCTGGTAGGATTCAAAGACCGGCAGAATCTCTTCATATTCAAATGGTCTGCCTGTAAATTCCTCGACGAGGGATCGAGTGATTCTTGTTGGATAAGTTGTTTTTCCAGCAGGATTGGATTCATGATAGCTCGTCATCTTTCCCGCATAGGAAAGTAAGAGTTAAGTTTCCTCTTGGCTTGCTTCACGTTGCAGAATGAACCGGAATGCATCTTGGACTGATTCTGCCGTTATCGGCGGTTCCCCTTCATTCGATGATACTTTCTTTTGATTCGCAATTCGATTTGCCACTGCGATGGAGCGATCATTGATCATTTCACTGTTAAGCAGAGCGAAAGCCTGAGGTGTAACTGCTGCTGATTCTCTCAGTTCACACGACTCATTTGGGTTAGGTTGGTTGAATAATTCAGCAAATGGATCCGCCTGTCCACGTACTTGGTAGGCATAAACCGAGCGGCGGTTTCGCACAGCGGGTAACGGTGACGGTTGGTAGGCAGGTGCAATCGAGAATTGAATCATTCTTGGCTGCAATGCAACCTCCATGTTAATCTCAGGCATGCAAGGTAATCCTCCCAGTTCGTGCTTGAGTTCCCCAGAGGCTTGAAGGATGCTGTCGCGAATTTCCTCCGATAAAAGTCGGCGACGAGGGAAGCTTGAAAGGTATTCATTGTTCGGGTCAATTTCTGACTGCTGTTGCGAATCTGCAGGCCGGGTGGAGCGTCGATAGGAGTCCGACTGCATAATGAGACGATGGAGGTTTTTGATAGACCATTCATTTTCAATGAAGTGTTGGGCTAGGTAATCAAGCAGTTCCGGGTGAGTCGGTTTTGAACCCTTCGCGCCAAAGTTATTGGGGTTGGACGCAATTCCTTTGCCAAAGTGAAATTGCCAAACACGGTTGACAATGCTCCGCGATGTCAACTGATTTCTTTCATCAGCAATCCAGTTGGCAAGTGCGAGGCGACGCCCGTCTGTGTTGGCGGGAAGAGAAAAAGGGGAGTCAGGATCTTCACTGCTTGTCAGCCCTAACGCACTGAGGACTCCCGGAGTCACCTTTTCACCAACGGCATTGAGGTTCCCGCCAACCAAAATGTTACTCGTTGTGGTCGTGCCTTTTTGCTTCTTGCGGTTAATCCGCAACATGCGTGCTCCATTCCACGCAAGTAGGTTGCTCTCTGCGTTGTAGACGCTTTGCGCCATTGGTTGGTACCGTTCCAGACGACGGTTCCAAATCCATTCATCCTGCTCACGAACTTTACGTTGTCCCTGTTGAATAAAATTAAGGCCAACATGACGCGGTGGTTTCATTTCGTCAGGGTCGCTTCTTCGTTCATTCTCCGTTTTGTAGGGTAATTGATGTTCCTCGTACCACTGTTTTGCAGCGGTCTCCTGTACATCGATGATTTTGTCTTTCTCGGTTCTTGCGTACGCGAGCATTGTCTGCACATGTGCTTCGCCTTCTTCAAAGCGGCTTTTGTTTTCTGATTCCAGAAACGGAACCGGACGTTCCGCCATCTGCGTGGATCCAAAAGCTGAATAGATACTGTAGTAATCTCGCGTCGGAATTGGGTCAAACTTATGGTCGTGACATTTGACGCACCTTAACGTTTGAGAAAGGAAGGTTTGACCCGTGATGTTGACCAAGTCATCTAAGTAGATTTGCCTTGCCTCATCGTTCTCAATCATTGCATTGTCCCAAGGGCCCAGTCGCAGGAACCCCGTCGCAATGATCCATTCAGACTCCTCTTGGTTGTATTCACCTTGCTCTTGCATTTGATGAAGTTGCTTCGTATCAATTTTCAGTCGTTTCCGCAGCGAATGATCTGCCATTTCATCACCAGCAATCTGCTCGCGAATGAAGTCGTCATAGGGTTTGTCAGAGTTAAACGAACGAATGACATAGTCACGGTATCGCCAGAGGTTGGACCTTTCATAATCATTTGACATGCCGCCAGTGTCGGAGTATCGGGTCACATCAAGCCAGTGACGCCCCCAATGCTCGCCGTACCGTGGACTGGCCAAAAGTGTTTCTAACAACTGATGCCACGCCGCATCTTTGTCCTCAGCGTAGCGTTTTTCAAATTCGACGATCTGTTCATATTTCGGCGGCAGGCCGGTGAGGTCGTAGGTCGCACGGCGGATCAGTTCGCGTGGTGATGCTTCCGCTGAAGGGGTGAGCTGAAGGTCCGATAGTTTCTTGTTGATCAGAGCATCAATGAGTTGATGCCCTCGAATCTCGAGCGGTTCGATTGAGCTCATCGGTTCTAAAGGTAGAAATGCCCAAAGGTCCTCTTTTTGATACCTGCGGTTTGTCCATTGTTCAGACTGTCCGCCACTGGTCGCGACCAGAGTGCCTTCCTCATTTTCCCATCGATTTGCCGCCTCTTGGCGAATCGCCTTTTGACGTTCCAGCGATGGCCACGGCGCTCCGAATTCGATCCATTTTTCAATCGCTTCGATTTGGTCAGGTGTTAATCGGTCGCTCTCTTTCGGAGGCATTTCTGAGTCCTCCCACTTGATCGCACTTACCAGATAGCTGTCGCGTGGTTTACCGATTTCAATCGAGGGCTCGCCTGTTTCACCTCCTGTCAGCAGTGATTCACGGCTTAATACACTCAGTCCACCCTTCAAGTCATCCGGATTGTCACCGTGGCAGCCACCACATTTTTCCTTGAGGACCGGCATGACTTTGAGAGTGAAAAGCTTTTCAACTGATTCCGTGACTTTTTCGTCTCGCCCCGTCTTTATCTCTGTTGCAATGCAGAGGGAACTTGACGAAGTGGCGAGTAACAGGAGGGTAGTGAAGAGAAATGTCCTGTTCTGGAAACGCATTCCAAAAGCCTTGTTGCTGAGGAGGGTTTAAGTTGATGAATGGGCGAAGAGACAACAATCTTTCATCGCTGATTGTTCAAATCGCCTGCAGCGACCACATGTCAATAGCGAGGTGGTTTATCTCGGATCTGTCAGACCGCGAGCATCCTCAATGAAGCCGGCGGATCGCTGGTATTGTCCCTCTGTCTTTCCGTCACCCAAGTCGTTCCTCGCTTTATCCGCAAGCGTTTGCAATCGCTTAACTACTGCTGGATATTGCGTGGCAAGATCGGTTGTCTCACCAATGTCGTTTTCGAGATCGAAGAGCTGAGGTGCCTGATCTGCTGTGCCACCACGAACTTGTGCGACCCTTAGTTTCCAATTCCCCGATCTAACGCATTCAAGTGTATCACGGAAGTAATAGAAGAATGCCTCGTGAGGAGATTTTGCTTCGGATTCACCTTTGCGGGGGTATCCGCAGATGACATCTGTAACGTTCTTTCCGTCAATCATGACACCGGAGGGTGGACGGGTTCCTGCGAGTGCCGCGAACGTGGGTAATAAGTCCATCGAAGTGATGAGTTCCGAACAGTTCCTGTCTGCCGGTATATGTCCCGGCCAACGCATGACATTGCAAACGCGTTGACCTCCCTCAAAGGTCGATCCCTTTCCTCCTTTGAGAGGTTCGTTGTGTGCGCCATGTTGAACAGCTCCACCATTATCGGAGGTGAAAATGACGAAGGTGTTCTTGTCGATCTTTAGGTCTTTTAGTTTCTTCAGAATGACTCCAGTCGACCAATCAATCTCTTCTACTGCATCGCCCCATTTTCCATTTTTTGATTTTCCGGCGAATTGTTCTGATGCATACTGAGGCCAGTGAGGCATGGTGTGTGGAAGGTACAGAAAGAAAGGACCATCCTTGTTCTTCTCGATGAACTGAATCGCCTCTTTTGTGTACCGTTGTGTAATCATTCGCTGGTCAGGCTCTTCCTCAATCACCTGCTCATCGCGCATGAGTGGAAGAGGGGGGTAACGGTAGGGTTTGCGTCGGGAATCGTGCCCCATGTCATTTGAGTACGGAATCCCAAAGTAATGGTCAAATCCTTGACGGGTGGGAAGAAACGGAGGTTGATCTCCTAAATGCCATTTTCCAACGATCGCTGTTGAATAGCCAGCACCTTTCAGCACCTCAGCGATTGTTGTTTCCTTTGGGTTTAAACCACGCTTTCCTCTCGGGAAAAGGACCCACTGTCCTGCATGATCCTGATGTAAGTTCACACGCCTCGGGTAGCAACCAGTCATTAGGGATGATCGAGAAGGACTACATACCCCAGAGGTCACATAGAAACTGGTAAACATGGTTCCTTCTGCAGCCATCTGATCAATGTTTGGTGTGCGATGCAATGTTGACCCAAAGCACCCAATGTCACTGTAGCCGAGATCATCACAAAAAATGATGATGAAGTTTGGTTTTGTCGCAGCTTGCGATATTCCAAAGTCTCCAGCAAGTAGAGAGAGGATAGCGATCGCTGCTGTAAGTAGGTGGGATCGATTTAATCTCATTGACGCAACCTTGATCTGCCGGTCGGGCTTTTAGGAAAATCTTCTTGGATGTACGAATTTGCTCATTCCGATTGTCGTCCATTTTACCCTGAGCAAGGAAGTAAATAAATGAACAGAAAACACTTTATTTGGCGGTGATCAGGAGTGCGTTTCCTCTAACGCCGGTGTACCAGAATGAAATCGCGCTGACCAGGCTTACTAATGCAAAGAGCATTCCCGTAAAGATTCCCGAGCTAAAGCCTGTCAATAAACCTTCGCTCATTCCTTTCTTGTCAAATGCGATGCTGGACAGTGTGCTGCCAAAGGCAGTTACGATCATCACAATCATGACGCTCGCCAGCCAATTCATCATCGTGTTGCGAAAGTTCAGTTTGTTCCTGTTTTTGGCGGCGATGATCAGTGGGAAGAAAGTTAAACCCATCGCGACGTAGTTGATGGGGATTCCAATCAGCAGCCCGAAGATGGGGAAAAAAATGAGTGACATGGGGTTTGTCACCGCACTGCCATCCATGCCGGATGTTTGGTAGATAAGACCCAGTAGAGTGATACCAAAAACCGTCAGGATGGGACCGTAGATTGGGCACAAAGCAAGTCCAATCCAGAAGCGATGATTCGATGAAGGTCCGCCGCGTAGATTGCGTTTTCTGGCCTCGGAGTGGATTGAAGGCTCGGTGGGTGGTTGGTAAGGATTGTCTGTCATCTGGATCACTGGTGAGATAACGCGGGATTCACAATTCCGTCGGCTTTGAGGCAGGCTTTTTCACATTGTACACCAAGATGTTTAAGGTTCAGCGGATCGAGATCTCATACTGCTGCGCCTCTCTGCGCACTTTTCTTGAGATCTGTTCGTTGTTTACGCCTAGCCTCAGTGGTGCCGGATGAAAGAGGTACCTTGGTTTTTTTGTACCGGCAAAACGGATAGATTAAGTGGAGCAGCACTCGATGCGTGAATTTCAAGGATGCAGGTCTCGAGGACAGGTGTCGCGATTGATGTTGCTGCAAAGTGCGATAGAGAGCATTAGCCGATAATGCTCGTTGGCAGATTCCAAGAATGGGTTACTTCATGATTCGTCGAACCGATCGAAGCGGTGTGGCATTGTTTGTCAGGGGCATCGCGACACTGTTTTTTGTTCCGTTGATCGACCTGCCGGTGCATGCAAGTGCGGCGGATCCTAAGCCAAAGGGTGTCCTTTTTATTTTGGTGGATGACCTTGGCTATATGGATATTGGAGCAAACAATCCCAATACATTCTATGAAACCCCAAATATCGACAAGCTCGCGGGGTCCGGGATGCGTTTTACCGACGGTTATGCCGCCAATCCTGTTTGCAGCCCGACACGTTACAGCATCATGACGGGGCGCTACCCGTCTCGTGTGGATGCAACGAATTTCTTCTCAGGGAAACGGTCTGGACGATTTAACCCTGCTCCGCTCAATGACCGAATGCCTCTCGAAGAGCTGACGATTGCAGAGACATTAAAGGAAAACGGTTACCACACTTTCTTTGCTGGGAAGTGGCATTTGGGACCCACCGAAGAATACTGGCCCACGAAGCAAGGGTTTGACATCAATCGGGGTGGGCATCGTGGAGGAGGGCCTTACGGTGGTAAGAAGTATTTCTCTCCCTATGAGAATCCCCGTCTCACCAATGGGCCGGATGGAGAACATTTGCCAGCTCGTTTGGCGCGGGAAACTGCAGATTTTATTGAGCAGCATCATGACGAGCCGTTTTTAGCATATCTCTCGTTTTATTCGGTCCATACACCGTTGATGGCTCCTAAAGATCTTGTCGCCAAGTATCAAGCCAAAGCAAAGAGGCTGAGGCTCACGGATCAGAATGCTTTTGGAGAGGAAGAGCAAGTATTTGGTGATAAGCCGCGTCGAGTTCGTATTCAACAGAGTCATGCTGTCTATGCTGCAATGGTGGAGTCGATGGATCAGGCAGTGGGAAAGGTGCTGGATCGTCTTGAGGAATTGGGTATCGATGATTCAACCGCAGTTTTCTTCATTGGTGACAATGGTGGGTTGAGTACGTCTGAGGGATCGCCTACTTCAAATTTGCCTTTGCGTGGTGGGAAAGGCTGGATTTATGAGGGGGGCATTCGAGAGGCCTTTCTCGCGAGGTGTCCTGGTGTAACCACGGCGGGTAGCGTTTCGAGTGAGCCGGTCTGTAGTACTGATTTTTATCCGACCATTCTGGAATACTGCGGTATTCCCCTCAGGCCCAAGCAGCACTTAGATGGTGTCTCCTTACTGCCACTGATGAGAGGTGAGGCCAAGCTGGATCGCGAAGATCTATACTGGCATTATCCTCATTACAGTAATCAGGGAGGTTTTCCTGCGGCTGCGATCCGAAATCGAGATTGGAAATTAATTGAACGCTTTGAAGATGGCCGTGTTCATCTTTTTAATCTGTCAGAAGATATCGGAGAGCGCGTTGATCTCGCTGGGGAGTACCCGGATCGAGTGAATGCAATGCGTGAGCGATTGCATCGTTGGTACGGAGAAGTGGATGCAAAATTTCTGAAACCAAAAGATGGCCGTCAGCCATGGAAGCCTTAGCTTTTTGAATTTTGGTTGTGATTCGTCACCGATTTCATTCTGAACAAAACGCCAACGATTATTGTCATCCCGTGAAATCGGAGGCACAGTGATCGCTGGCTTTTTTGTCTTACAAGCATCATCGTTACCACTGGATCAGGCAGAAAGCGAAATAATCAGCTCGAAGCCTACCGTTTCGAATCAGAAAACTCCCTTGCTGCTTCGAGATCTTCTACACTGGAACGCATTATGTCTTTTTAGTGGAGGTGTCATTGTGATGCGTTTTGGTTCTGTGTGTCTTACCCTCTTCATGATGGGTTTGCTAAGTGAGCAGGTGGCGGGTGACGATGTGATCAAGGTTCAGCTGCAATCTCAGAGAAAAGCTGAGGTTGATAGTGAGTACAGAATTCAGCACCGAGTCGAGAATTGGGATCCGAAGCAAACAGCAATCATTGTTTGCGATGTTTGGGATTACCACCATTGCTACAACGCTGTGAAGCGATTGGAGCAGTTTGCTCCCACCTTAAATAAGGTTGTAATGGAGGCTCGTCGTCGCGGTGTTGTCATTATTCACTCGCCGAGTGACTGCATGGAGGCTTACGCGAATCATGAGGCTCGCTTGCGCGCAATTGAGGCTCCGAGAGTCAAAGTTCTTCCACATGAAATCAAGGAGTGGTGCAGTCAAATTCCAGCAGAGGAGGCGGTTGTATACCCAATCGATCAGTCGGATGGTGGTGAAGACGATGATCCAAAGGAGCACGAGGCTTGGGCGAAACGCCTCGAGGGTCTAGGGAGAAATCCCAAAATGCCATGGAAGAAGCAATTAGATACGATCTCAATCAATTCAGAGCTTGATTACATCAGTGATCGGGGCGACGAAGTATGGAATATTCTTGAGAGTCGTGGGATTCGAAACGTTATTTTGACGGGAGTGCATGTAAACATGTGTGTGCTCGGTCGACCCTTTGGCCTACGGCAACTCGCGCGGAATGGTAAAAACGTCGTCCTGATGCGTGACATGACCGATTCAATGTACAACCCAAAGCAATGGCCCTATGTAAGCCACCATGAGGGCACACGCAGAATCATCTCCCATATTGAACGACATGTTTGCCCAACACTTACCAGCGATCAAATCATTGGCGGTGTTCCGTTTACTTGGGCGAAATCCGAGCAGCCAGACGATAACACCCAATCAAACAATCAAGATCAGGATTCTTCTTCAACCGACGCAAGGAAGCATTGGGTCAAGATCAGGCTTAACAACAAGCCATTTGCACCGAGAGGTAAACCGCAGGCAGAGGGTGAGGTCACCTGGTTTCGAAGCGTGGTGAAGGTGCCTGATGGGAAGAAGTTGCAGTTAGCTTTGCCAAGTGAATCTGGCAGTGATGCTTGGTTAGATGGTGTTTCATTCAATCGGTGTTTGTCAGGTGGTGGATTCGATATTTTTGCAATGGAGGCGATTGAAGAAGTTACTAATGACTATCATTTGCTCGCGATTAAGACCCGGCACCCTGAGATGATGACGGCTCCGATTTTGTATCTGTGTGAAGATCAGATGGAGTTGCGGGGGGGCTGGGAGTATCGGATTGCTGGGCAAGATGTGGAATCGCTGCGACAAATCCCATTGCCTGCAAAATTTGGCGGTTCTCCGGATGTTGTTTTTGAATCTGTTTTACCGACCGATGTCCCTCGGGTTGTCACCAAGTCGTTCGAATTTACCAGCGGAATAGAAGGGCCCGCATGTGACTCGAAGGGTAATGTGTATGCGGTCAATTACGCGCGTCAGGGGACCATCGGTATGGTGTCGCCTCAAGGCGTTGCGAGCGTGCTGGTTGATTTGCCAGAGGGGAGTGTCGGGAATGGCATTCGATTTGATTCCATGGGCAATATGTACGTTGCGGACTACACGCGACATCAGATTTTAAGGGTCAATACCGCAACCGGTGACACTGTCGTGCATGCGCACGAGCCGAGAATGAATCAACCCAATGATCTAGCAGTCGCAGCTGATGGATTAACACTTTATGCAAGCGACCCCAATTGGAAAAAGGGTGACGGGCAGATTTGGAAAATCGATCCAGATGGAACGTGCACCGCGGTGGTGAAGGGAATGGGGACCACCAACGGGATCGAAGTTAGTCCGAGTGGCAATACACTCTACGTTAATGAAACCAAACAGAAAAAGATCTGGACGTTTAAAATCAAAACCGATGGTAAGCTGGAAAATAAAACACTCTTCAAGGAGTTTTCAGACCACGGAATGGATGGGATGCGATGTGATATCGATGGTAATCTATATGTGACTCGCTATGGGAAAGGTACGGTCGTCAAATTAAGTCCCGAGGGAGACGTCTTAAAGGAGTTTGATGTGCTCGGAAAGCGTCCATCCAATCTTTGTTTTGGTGGGCCAGATCGAAGTACGCTTTATGTGACGGAGGTTGAATACCAGCGATTGATCTCAATCCACGTTGATCGTCCCGGGCGAGAGTAGGGAGTGTCTTCGATCACGATGGTAAAGTTGTCTAGGATGAAATGCTGACAAAGTCATGCCATTGGTACCCGTCAGGTAAATTTTCGACCGCAGAAAATTCCAAATGAAGGATGCGGCGATGACGTTTCGTTCCCTCTTTTGATGGGCCACTGCCATGTGTGATTAGTGGTCGCATTGCGAGTATTTCTCCTCGCTGAGCGAGAATGTCGCAAGCCTGTGATGTGCCATCTCCTTCACATTCGCTGCTTCGATGTGATTTTGGTATCACTCGTAATGGTCCGTTTTCATCTGTTACTTCATCGAGATGCACCCGAAGTGTCAACATGCTTCGAAGGATATCGTCCGAGGCAATCAAATGCGGGATGCCCGCTTTGACGGTTGGTCGACTAAAGTGTTGAGAATCAACCCCATGGGATTTCACGGCGATCGCAGTGTCTTTGTGCCATGGAAGCGTCCAGGTGCGATCTGGTGGCTTGTCAAAAAAAAGTACTCTCACGAGTCCAGCGGAATCGCCGAGATGTTCAAGCAGGAATGGTCGAAGAAACCCGTCTTTCCAGAATGTACGAAACAGATCCGATGCGTCGATAAGATTTCTGGCAGCATAGATGTGCCCCCGACTGCTGCTGGTCCTCGTTTTCTTTTGATCCATCTGAAACGCGACTTCACATTGATGAATCAATTGATCAACTAATGAACTACTCAGTGTATCGGGAAGAACGCAGTAGCCTTGGGATTTTAGGTTGTCAGATGTGTTTTGGTTCATACGGTTGTCTTGCATCTGCCTTGTCAAAATCAACAAGTAATCGCCAGAAGCTCCCTCGCTTGTTCAAATCTCCACGCGCAGTGGGGGCTCAATCCCAATCAGCTCGCAATCATTTTTTCGAAGATTTTTCGCTGCTCGATGAGTGCCTTAACTTTGTCTTTCGGGTTCGTTCTCGCCTCAAGGAGGATCCAGCCTTGGTATTTCATCTCTAAAAAGAGCTGCATTAGTTTGGGATACGGATAAGATCCCTCATTAAATTCTCGAACGTGTACGGTACGGCCCAGACGATTCTTGACCATGCGGAAGTTTTCTTGGATTCCTTTTCCGGCAAGATCAACATCATTTGAGTTCCAGCAGACTGTAGCGTTGGGGTGGTCGGCTACCTTGAAAATATCTCGAACTACCGGTAGCTCACTTGTCCCTTTTCCGTGGACTTCCACCCTTATTTGTTGTCCGTAGCCTGCACCGTATTCCGCGACAACATTGAGGGCTTGGCCAATTTGTTCAATGGTCCGTTGACGATCAATCTCTTTTACGAATCCGTTGGGTTTGACTTTTACTCCACTCCCGCCGCAGTCGTGCATCAATTCGATGTACTGTTTGGTCAGATCAATATTTTGCTGCAGTTTTGTTGCATCATTTTCGTGATATTGGGCATTCGATCCATATCCAACTAATTCAACCGGGCTATCAGCAAACTTTTTTCGGATCTCAATTCGCTCTTTTTTGTTGAGACTCGGCTCCACTCCGTGTGCGTGTTGAGTGCGTAATTCCACGCCAAAAATAGACGCCTCTTCGCATGTTCTCAGTAACTCTGTGAGGTTCATGTCTTTTCCCCACAGGTAAGTGACCAATCCAAATCGCATTAATGAGGGATTTGTTTGGGCGAGGAGTTGCTTTCCGAAGGGGATGGTGGATGCGAAGCAACTGGCCAGCAAAGTCTTCTTAACGAATTTTCGTCGTGTTAAATCGGTGTTCATGGCAATCACAATCAAGGATTAATGGCAAAGGATCGTTATGCAAACCACCGTTTCCGGTGTCGAGTTACCAGCGGGTAACCCAGATCTCGTGGGGTTGCTGCTCGCTACCTCGCTTAACTTCGCTATTCTAGTCGATGAAGTGAGACGTTGTCGGTGCGTCCGTCAGCAGTAATGTAATCTTTGAGCAAAGCATTGTAGACTTCTTTCAAAAAGAAGGATCCGATTAAGCTATGCGAATTAAGTCGTTGTAATTGGTCACTGTCTCGCTTTTGATCCCTTTCTATTGATAGGCTGATCCACTGACGGGATTTGGACAGCGTCACCGAACCTGTTAAATTCTTGTTTTTAACCGATCATGACTGCGCTGAAGTTCAGGATGGCAAGCGGAGTGACCTTTTGTGATTGGAAGAAGATTGTGTGCAGAGGATATGATTGATCCTAAGTGACAGTGAATTTACACACTGTTCCACAAGCACTCAGTAACCACAGGTTTTTAAGTCACTTTGTAATAGGTATTTGGAATGCGACTTTTTGTTTCGTTGGGAATCCTTCTGCTCGTCAGTCAATTGGTCACGGGGCAGGAGATTGTCGCTCACCGTGGCGCATCGTTCGATGCTCCGGAGAACACACTGGCCGCGTTTAGGCTTGCTTGGGAGCAGGGTGCAGATGCTGTGGAGGGCGACTTTTATCTTACGGCCGACCAGCAAATTGTTTGTTTGCATGATAAGGACACGAAAAGAACCGCTCCCAATCAGACAAGTCGCGTGGTGTCCAAGTCAACTCTTGCTGAGTTGCAGCAATTGGATGTGGGGAGCTGGAAAGCCGAGAAGTACAAGGGAGAGAAAATCCCTACTTTGCAAGAAGTTCTGAAGGTCATTCCTGCGAATAAAAAAATCTTAATTGAGATTAAGTGTGGCACTGAAATTGTGCCTGTCCTGAAAACGCAGCTTGCCGATTCTGGGCTGAAAGACGATCAGATCATTATCATTTGTTTCAATCCAGCGGTGATCAAGGCTGTTCGTTCATCCATGCCACAATACAAGGCGAATTGGTTAACGAGTTATCGAAACGATGCCAAGACGGGCAGCTGGTCACCAACGCAAGACGAGATTATTCAGCAGCTCAAGGGGTGCGATGCCACTGGCCTCGGGACTCAGGGTCGGCGGAATGTGATTGATGCCTCGTTTTGTGATCGCGTTACGAAAGCCGGTTTTGAATTGCATGTTTGGACGATCAATGAAATTAACGATGCTGCGTACTATCAGGGATTGAATTTTGCTTCCATCACGACGGATCGCCCTGACTATATCCGAAGATCGCTTCCGGGAAATCGTGACCAAAGTGAGGCATCGCGGGGTGGTTCGGTTGGCTACCGATTGAGTCGACAGACCATACGCCATGGCTATGATGGAAAGGAATGTTGGGTTCATGCTCGGATGGGCGTCGTTCGAGACCAACAAAACGGCGACGCCGAACAAGTAGTGATGACTTCTCAGCTTTTGGACGTGAAGGGGTCGGATACCTTTTCGGCAATCAGTTCATCGACGAGTCCTGCCGGTCATGGTGAGTGGACTGATCTTATCGCGCAACCTGGATTTGCACGTTGGAAGGTAGGTGATGGGTTGGAGGAGACCATTTGTGATTTTACACCGACGTGGCATGAGTCATCAGGCAAGCTCTTGGGAACAGGGCAGTCGGTCCGTTATGAGAATGGGCGTGTGATGAAAGTCAGGCCTCGATACACCGCCTATTCGGTTTATGATCCAGCGAAGAATAGTTGGGCTCCACCGAAACAATTGCGAATGCCAGATCAGCCGCGTTTCAAAAATTGTGGAGCGGGAAGCGTTCAGAGGTATGACAAAGAAGATGGGGATATTCTGTTGCCTGTGTACTTCAAGGAACCGGCCTCCAGTGATTATTCCGTAACCGTTTGTCTATGCTCATTTGATGGAACGGACATGAAGTATCTTCGCCATGGCAACGAATTAACAGTGAAAGGTGGACGTGGCCTGTATGAACCTTCGGTTACGAAAGTCGGAAAGCGTTATTTCTTGACATTGCGTAATGACGAGACGGGATACGTATGCACCAGTGAGGATGGGCTGCAATACGATAAGCCCAAGCCGTGGATGTTTGATGATGGCGAGAACTTGGGCAACTACAATACTCAGCAGCATTGGGCTCGAAATGGAGATCATCTCTATCTGATCTACACTCGGCGTGGAGCTGATAATGATCACGTTTTCCGCAACCGAGCACCACTTTTCATGGCGAGGGTTGATCAAGAATCGATGATGGTCGTTCGCAGTACCGAAAGAATATTGGTCCCAGAGCGTGGAGCTCGACTCGGTAACTTTGGTGTGATGGAGTTTAGCGATCAATCGACGTGGGTCGTTGTCAGCGAGTGGATGCAGACGTGGCGTCAGTCATCGGTCATCATTCCTGTTGATAATGAACGAGGGGCTGACAACAGCATCTACCTCGTCAAGATTGATTGGGATCCAACCTGATTCTGGGACTCGCAGAGGTGACTGGTGCAGGTGAATCGCTGAGTCCATCGAGTGAATTTTGCCCTCGGGGCTTTTTTTAAAATCAGAACTACAACACCAATCAGCCTCGGTATGTCTATGGGAGGCTATTAGAGTTTGCCAGAGCGTTTCACGACGAACGGATGTCCGGTATGAGCGATGCAAATCCGAGTGATAACTACTCGATGATTTCGAAAACGGCTTCAACTTCCACAGCAACGCCCGTGGGTAATGCTGCGAAACCCACCGCACTTCGCGCGTGATAGCCATCGCCATCTTTGCCGAATATTTGGTGTGCTAGATCAGAGGCACCATTAATCACAAGATGTTGATCGGTGAAATCTGGTGCAGAGTAAACCATTCCAAAGAGTTTGATGACGCGCAGATTGTCGAGTGTTCCATGCGTCGCATGAACACTTCGAAGGATTTTCTTCATGCAATCTTTTGCCGCCTCATATCCTTCGTCAACGGTCAACTCTTTGCCCAATACCCCTTTTTGATCACTCACGTGACCGGAGGTAATTAGGTGGTTTCCGCTGCGTATGCAGAGATTTAAATAGCCCTGCTCTTGCGGCTCCAGGGAAACACCAAGTTCAATTGCTTTGGATTGTGCACTCATTATTGATTGATTCCTTTCCGGATTAAAAAATTCAGATGAAAGTTAGGGCAATCGCCGATGCTGGCTCGCCGTGTCGGTATTGCTTCACTTGAATGACTGTGGTCACAACAGACATGTCGTCCTTATATCGACCTGTCGTTTGCCTTGGTAACCGGGCGGGGGAGCTGAATAAGTCACATCACTCAAATGCTCCATCGGCCGCGAGGGTCAGATCGCACTTTTTTATTTAGTACTTGAGCGTGTTTCTCGGGTCATCGTTTGAGAAAACCACTTGATCTTAACCAGCCCTCTAGATGTTTAGGCCACTGCGAAACACGGAAATCCGAGGGTCGCAGCCCGTAGCCATGTCCGCCTTTGGTGTAGACATGAATTTCGGCTTCTACCTTATTCTCCCGCAGTTTAGCAAAGAGAGAGGCCGATTGTGCGCCTCGCATCGCATCGTCCCAGGTGACGGCCAGAAAGGTCGGAGGAGTCTCGGGCGTGACCGTCACAAGTGAACCAAGCTGGCTGTTGGTTCGATCGTTGTAGCCCTCGCCTAGGTACGCGCAGTAAATCGGGCAAATGAAGTTTGGTCGCGCACTTTGTTTGTCGGCTTCATCGATTGGCTCGTAACATTTCGTCTCATACTGAACACCCGACATGACCGTGAGGTGTCCACCAGCAGAAAAACCCAGTGTTCCAATTCGCTCTGGATCGATTTCCCATTTGGCCGCCTGATGTCGGACCAAGCGAATGGAGCGTTGGATATCCTGCATGGGTTCCCAGTGAATCTTGTCTGGGATACGACGTGGAACACGGTACTTGAGCACAAAAGCGGTTACGCCGATCGAATTAAACCATTCTGCAACTTCCAGTCCCTCTTTGGGCCAGGCAAGAATGTTGTAGCCACCGCCGGGGCAGATAATCACTGCACAGCCTGTGGCTTTACTTTTTTCTGCAGGGAAAACAGTGAGTGTCGGGGTGTCAACGAATGCAATGCGTTCCTCGGTCGTTTTGGCCCGCAAAGTTGCTGCCTTTGATTCAGTGAATTGCACTGAGCCCGCGGGAAGAGCGTCCGGCCAGACCTTGATTTCATCTGCTTTGCAAAGGGTCAAAGAGGTGAAGGTAATGGTTAAATTCAAAATGACGCTTAGGTGTTTATTCATCGGTTGTTGTTTGGGTAATAGGTTGCGAATGGCAATAATCACTTAGATTCCTTCAAGTAATGATGAGGCCGGCTTAGTCTGCGATCCCATATCGGAGAATGCACCAGATTGCTTGAACTCCGTCTTTCCAGCCTATCTTTTTTCCTTGCGCGTAAGTTCGACCCGAGTAGCTGATTCCTACTTCAAAAATTCTCATGCCTCGTCTTGCAACTTTGGCAGTGATCTCAGGTTCGAATCCAAATCGGTTCTGCTGTAGTGTGGGTAAAATGCTGGCGAGTGCGTCACGGGTAAGAACCTTGTAGCAGGTTTCCATATCGGTCAGATTCAGGTTGGTAAAACTGTTTGACAAAGTGGTAAGGAACTTATTGCCAAGGTAATGCCAAAAATAAAGGACTCGGTGGGGCCGGTCTCCAAGAAATCGACTGCCGAAGACGACGTCCGCCTTGCCTTCAATGATTGGCTGTAGCAGTCGAGGATATTCCGAAGGATCGTACTCAAGATCCGCATCTTGCACGATGGCCACTGTGCCACTGACTTTGGAAAAACCCGTTCGGAGTGCAGCGCCTTTCCCGAGGTTTTTCTCGTGGTAGGAGCAAATCACTTGATTGTGGACCTGATTCGAGTAGACCTCTTTTAGTTCCTCCATCACCCGACGTGAGTCATCAATACTGCAATCATCAACCAAGATGATCTCTTTGCGTATTGGCACCGCTGCAACTCGCTCAACAATTTCTTTAAGTGTCGTTTCCTCATTGAAAATCGGAATCACGACTGACAGCAGGAAATCATCTGGGATCTCAAAATAGCCAAGTTGCTTGCAAGCACTTTCTCCGAGCGTACGAATTCGTTCTTGGTACCACTGTGAGGAAAATGGTTGCGACCCAGCTGAACCTTGGCTTGTGACTTGCGATTGGCTGTTCATGGGTTGCTTGTGCAAAAATGAGTAGGCGACGGAGGCTTCTCCAACTAAGCCGTGGAGAGGCTCGCCATTCCCCAGTGAGGGATATCGTTGATCAGTGTTCGTTGAACGGAGATAAGATAAGCGTCCCGACAAGGTTCGTCAAAACAAGTCTCGACGGCATTGCTAGATAAACCCGGCGAAACTCCATCTCAATCTCTTATTCTGGTGAGAATTGCTTGAGATGTTCGTTGGAGTTCGCATTCGTTTCCCCAATATGTTGCGGGAATCAGCAGAACCAATGATACTCTTGTTTTGATGCGGCAAGGGCTGTCTGGTTAAAGTGTTGTCTGAAAGGGTCGGGGAATCCGTGCCGAGAAGGTGATCCGGCCTTTTGTCACCTTGTCGCTAAGCGGCTTGTTCTTCGAAGTTATATAGAGGTGATAGTGATGCAGCGATTACTCTTGGGATGCCTATTGAGTGGCGTGGCTTTGACTTGCGTAAGCGCGCAAGAGGTGCAAGTGAGTGAATCCATCGTTGAGCAGAAGTCGCAAGCCGAGGAGAGCACGCAAAAAAAGACAATTGCAGAAAAAGCAGTGCCCAAAATAGTCGCGGAACATGGTTCGCCGCGCGTCGATGGCAAGGTAGACAGCCTGTGGGAGCGGGCAAATGAAGTAGCTGTCAATCGTCCGGTTAAGGAATTACTGAAAGTAGATGCGGCGTCGATGGCTACAGCCAAGGTGAAAGTGTTGTGGGATGAGCAGCATCTTTACGCTCTTTGGGAAGTGACGGATTCTGTATTATCGCTCAATCATCCCGATGATTGGCAGCAGGATTCGGTCGAGCTGTTTTTGGACCGAAATGGGAAACGTACCGTTTTTTATCAATATGATGACGCGCAGTATCGAGTGAACTATGCAAGTGAACTTTCTGGACAGGGGGAAGGGTACGCAGGAGAGGATCTGCAAGCGGTAGCAGTCAAAACTGACTCGGGATATATCGTTGAGATGTCCATCTTGATTTCCGGCGGTTTGCTTAAAGCAGGAAAAAAAATGGGGATTGAATTTCAGGTCAACGATCATCAGGGTAGGCAAGGCCGAGAGGCCGTCGCGAAGTGGAATCATATCGAGGATGATTCGTGGGAGGACACGTCAAATTTCGGCTTGGTTGAGTTCCGGTCGGTGGCGGATTGACCCGATGCGGTTTTGATTGAAACAGAGGAATGCTGAACGCCGGTCCGGGCCCAGGTCCGGCTCGCTCGTGGCTAATCGAATCCGGTGTACCGGCTCTCAAAAAAGAATCACCGGGCGGAAAAATGTCGTTGGGGCAAAGGTTACCCAAGTGCTGGAGAAGAGGTTTGAGCAAGATCCTTGGCTGCGTCTTTTGCGTCTTTGGTGGAGTTTTGGGTAGCTACCTGTGTTTTTTGCTGAAAAGTGCAAGAATAGAGAAATGAAGTCGTGTGTTGTTCCGAGACCAGCCAACGCGGTTTTGCGTCTTGGTGTGCAATCTGAACTTCTGCCCCCGTTGAAGAGCGACATTTCAGTCATTTTGTGAGAGGCTTAGCGACGTACCCTTCGCTTCGTTTTCGTAACCGGGCAAACCGGTCAACGCCTTGAAAGATGTGGACGGCTTGTCAACGGAGGATTTCCGAGTGGAATGCTCAGCCCGTCCTTAAGATTTACCTACGAGATTTATCGGAATTGCTATGAATCATTCACTAAACCAACGTGATTATGCTCTGCCTCCGATGGGGAACAATCCGTCGAGCACAGCAGCTGGCACGACACCCGGAAGCTTTGCTTCACAGCCGGAGCTTCACCCCGGAGTTCAAGGTGCGAAGACGTTCTCTTCCCCCGACACACCCGGCATGCCTAGCGTGTCAGATAAAACGGCATGGGATTTCTTACCCGAAGGCTGGGCGACCACCTTGGGTGCAGCAGCAGGATCTGACTCGGTAATTGGTTATGAGGCGGGAGCCACGAAGGTCATTTTCGAACAATCCGATGGTAGTATGCGTTCGGTTGAGGTACCTCTCGATTTTGAACCGGTCACCCAACTTGAGTATGCACGTCTGGGCGTAACCACCAAAGAAATGGAACGCGTCGCCGAACGAGAGGAGCACCTGACGGCACTGCAAGTGCGAGAAGAAGTTGCCGCAGGGCGGATGGTGATTCCGGCCAACAAGATGCATCTCGGTTACCAATTGGATCCAATGGCGATCGGTCGTGCAACGAAGACAAAGATCAACGCCAACATGGGAGCCTCACCCGTCTCATCGAGCACGGACGAGGAAGTGGAAAAGCTCAAGTGGGCCGAGAAATGGGGTGCCGATACGGTCATGGATTTATCGACCGGTGGCGACCTGGATGCATGCCGCGACGCGATCATCAGGAACAGCAATGTACCGATTGGAACGGTCCCGATTTATTCAATGATTATCGGTCGAAAGCTGGAGGAACTCACGCCCGAAATCATCTTGGAAACTTTGCGTCATCAAGCCAAGCAGGGCGTTGACTACTTCACGATTCATGCTGGTGTACTCAGAGAACATCTGGATTTTGTTCGTAAGCGATTAATCGGAATCGTTAGCCGGGGCGGATCACTGCTCGCCAAGTGGATGCTTGTCCATGGGAAGCAAAACCCGATGTATGACCATTGGGAATCAATTTGTCAGGTCATGCGAGAGTACGACGTTACTTTTTCGATCGGAGACGGTCTCCGTCCAGGGGGGCTCGCAGATGCAACGGACCAGGCTCAGTTGGCTGAGCTGGCGACCCTTGGTGAGCTGACCGAGCGAGCGTGGCGGCAAGGCGTGCAAGTCATGATAGAGGGGCCAGGGCACGTGCCATTTGATCAAGTCGAGTACAACATGAAGCTTCAGAGGCAACTCTGTCACGGCGCTCCTTTTTATGTGCTCGGTCCGTTAGTGACCGATATTTTTCCAGGGTATGACCACATTACCAGTTGTATCGGTGCGACCTCTGCTGCGTACCATGGTGCGAGTATGCTGTGTTACGTAACCCCCAAGGAGCATTTAGGCCTACCGAAGAAAGACGATGTAAAGCAGGGTTGTATCGCCTACAAAATTGCTGCTCACGCAGCGGACGTCGCGTTGGGCATTCCCGGCACTCGAGATCGTGATGACGAGTTGACCAAAGCGCGTGCTGCTTTGAATTGGGAAAAACATTTTGAGCTTAGTTTCGATCCCGACACGGCGCGAGCTTTCCATGATGAAGATCTGGATGTAGATACTGATTTTTGCGCGATGTGTGGCCACGACTGGTGCAGTGTTCGAATCAGTAAAGAGATTCAGGAATTTGCGTCCGGTAAGTCGGAGGACTATCAGCGTGGTAAAGCAAAGGTGACTGCCGCGTTGTCCACCGAACAGATCGAGATTCTTGAAAAGCGTGGTGTCCTGAGTCCCGATGAAATTCACAAGCTCGCCAGTAAGACAAAGAAAGCTGTTGGAGCTGGTGATGGTAAGGCAGCTTGTCATAGTGATCACGTGGCAAGTGATCAAGCTCAGCAGATTCAGGAAGATAGCCTGCCGGTACTACCAAGCTAGGCAATGAATGCCCATAGCGTTGACTTGTCCGTGAGCCTTTTGCTCGGACGAGTCCATATCTCACTCCGTTCCGCATCACGCGGGACGGTTTTTTTTGATTGCCCGGGCGAAGCGGCGTCCAAAGTCACCGTTAGGCTTTCTCCTTACTTGATTTCATCATCTGAATGGTGGATCCAATTCTTATGGGGCAGAATCAACAAAGTTTGGGGAAGTCCGCTGCCCCACGGTGACTGAATTATAGCGCAAGCAAGCATGCTATCCGTTAGACTTTTGGGGATGCCTTTAGGGGTTCTTCGAACCTTGTTGGCAGATCGGCAAATATGCGGCGGGCCGATTCCGTTGTGGTCAAGCAATGGATCCACCGAATGAGCGAACGATAACAACCTGGGATCATGAGAGTATTGAAAGAATGCAGACTAGACAGTTTTCAACATTTTCCGTTTTGTACCTCTTGTTGTTTTTTTCAAGCATCAGCATTGCGGAAGAACTGAATCAAGATGGTTCCCTCAATCGTTTTCTCGGGGAACCACGTTTTTCGGCCGTAAAGGTCTTTGGAGATGAGCGTTTTCCGAATGTTGTTGTCAGCAAGAAGGGCACAGTGATTGCAACTTGGGGCTCTTCCCGCATTCGAGTGAGGCGAAGCGAGGACGGCGGT
>CAXQOB010000090.1:0-31447 GCA_964225475.1 Candidatus Nitrosopumilus sp.
TATTGCATTTGGAATCATCGATTCGAATTGATGATGCTATCGCCAGGATGGTGAATCCAGAGCAAATTGAACCTTTCGTGCAGTCCGAACACCGAAGTCGACTGCATTTAACGAGTTATCTGCCACAGGACGTGGCAAACGTCAATTAACGTACGAACACGGAAGTTCAGAATGAGTGCGATTTACTCCTTTCGCAAGCTAGCATTACTGCTCGCTCCTACTGCATTACTCGGTTATTTCCCTTCGACTGCCGCGTCAAACGAAGTTACGACGATCCAGGAGCCAACAGTCTCCGAAGCCGCGAATCTTGGTCTTGAAGATTCAATCTTGCTGACGGCAGCCAAGAAGATCAAAGAGCCAGGCGTGGAAGAACGTCTTGCGGCAATCAACGCGAAACTTGCAGAAATGGAAGCTTCGATTGACGAGGTTGCGGCAGAGGCAGGCGACTCATCCACCGTCAAAAGCGGCTCGAGCAAGTCAACGATGAAAGTGAGCGGCCGTGTGCATTTTGACGCATGGGGATTTGACGCAAACGACGACACGATCGCCGACTTCAACGAGGGTTCAGATCCAGAAAACCGCCTTGGATTTCGTCGCCTACGATTTGGTGTCAAAGGCAACGTCGCGGATAACATGCTCTACAAAATTGAGATGGAATTTGCTGGTGGTAATAAATCAGAGTTCCGAGATGCTTACCTCGGATGGACGAACCTGCCATTCCTGCAAACACTTTTGCTAGGTAATCAAAAGCGTCCTTATGGCTTGGATCACCTCAATAGCTCACGCTTCAACGTGTTTCTCGAGCGTCCTTTCGTGATCGAGGCACACAACCAAGACGCTCGTCGTCTTGGGCTTGCTTCTTATGGTGTTTCTGATAACCAGAAGTGGAACTGGCGTTATGGGGTTTACAACCAACGAAATGTCCAAGGTCTAGGTAATTATGTCGATGATCACCTTCAATTGGAATTCACCGGTCGTTTAGCGAACACAATCTGGTACGACGAATCAAGTGATGGACGTGGCTATGCCCACTGGGCCGTTGCTGCTTCGCACGCTGACACAACGGACAACGGGAACAATCAGAATGAAGCGAGGTTTTACACTCGCCCTGAGGCACGCTCTTCTAAACGTTGGCTCAATACAGGTCGCATTGCAGGAGCGGACTATTTCAATCTTCTCGGCGTCGAAGGTGTTATCAACGTTGGGCCTGTGCAGGTTGTCGGCGAGTATCAGCGAACTTGGGTTGACCGAGAAGGCCCGTTCGAAAACGTCGCTTTCGAGGGTGGATACGTTTACGTCTCTTACTTCCTCACTGGCGAGCACATGCCGTGGGATCGTAAATCCGGCACCCTTGGAAGAATCAAACCCTTCCAGAACTTCTGGCTAGTGGATCGCCTTGACGGCAAACGTTCGGCCGGTTGGGGTGCATGGCAGCTAGCAGCTCGTTGGTCCCACGCGGATTACAGCGATGCTGACATCCTCGGTGGAGTTGGTGATTCCTTCACCTTTGGATTGAACTGGTATTGGAACCCGAATGCTCGGATGCAGTTCAACTACATCGCAGGAGAAATCACCGATCGAGCGACGGACAACGGTCCAGCAGCCGGTGCTTATGACATCTTCGGCGCTCGCTGGATGATTGACTTCTAATCTGCTGATTCTTTGATGAAGGTGGACCTCAGTCGCATTGAGGTCCGCCCTCAAACTCCCGTTATACTTAATCCTCCTATGAAATCTCGACAAATCTCCCTGACCGCGGGGATCCTTACAGCTTCTTTTTTTTCCCTCATGGGTTCTTCAAATTCATCCGCTGGGAAATTCGGATGCATCACAACTGAGTGCCACTGCACATCCAGCACCAAAACGGTGGAAGTGGAAAAAACCGGTTTTGAAATTGAGAACACAACCTTGGTCATCCCGAAGGTTGTTTTCCCATGGCAAGTAGGTGGAGGATGTTTTGGGCTTGGCCTTTTCGGACTAGAGCCGTCCCATTGCGACGCGAGCGACGCTTGTGACTCGAGTATCAGCAACGGTTCGTTTGAAAAGCAAGTGAAAGTGCTCAGTAAAAAGAAGTACACCGTTCCTGTTACCCACCGCGTCAGGTGTGCAAAGAAGTCTGGGGAGTGCGACGAGGGATGTGACAGTGCTCACGCTTGGACAATTCCCCATTCTCCAGATGCAGCGATAGCGGGTCGAGAAGTAGAAATGCCTCTCATTAATATCGCCCCCGTGCGTGTTCGCTAGAAGCAACGAATGCGAACGTTCAACAACGGATCGTTCGGTTAATACACTGCCCATTGGAAGCCTTCATCACAGGCCTTCATCACAAGGCTTCACCCGACGCTGCTGTACCAAGGTGCTGCAGCGTTTTTTGGTGACCGAAAGATTAAATCGGTTTCATTCTTTGGATGGAGCGAACGCTTGTTTCTCACCGAATTCCCCCGTATGCGAGGAATCGGAACCACTTAGATGGCTTCAGCTCCTGTCTCCCCGGTTCGAATACGGACACAATCATCCATCGGGAGGACAAAGATTTTTCCGTCACCAATCTCTCCCTCATCGCCAGTCCTGCCCCCTTTGACGATGGCATCAACTGTCGGCTGTACAAATTCCTCGTTGACGGCAATTTGCAGCTGCACCTTGCGTAGTAAGTTGACTCCGATTTCGAGACCTCGATACAAGCCAGGATGGCCTTTCTGACGTCCAAAACCTTGGCAATCAACCACAGTCAAGCGGAAGACCTCCACCTCGGTGAGGGCCTCCTTAACCGCCTCCAATTTCCCTGGCTGAATGATCGCGATGATGAGTTTCACGAGTTACCTAACCACAAGCAGAAGATGAGATGAAAAAACCAAAATACCGCTCGAAGCTACGTGGAGATCCCAATCCAACACAAAGCACGATTAGCTCATGCGATGTCATATTCTTCAGGCCATACCACTTTGCACACGAAGACGGTCTTTTGCTGCGACTAGCTTAATGGGTGTGGAAACAGATCACCACCCAACCGACGCTCCAATCCACGTGAAGCCTCACGAACGTGAATCACTGTAGTGGATGGAATCCCAAAAGGAGTTATCTAAACCTCCGGTAAAAAGCAGTCCTCCCAGCCTCTCCGACACCGTGAGATATTTCTCACAAACCCGCATGCGACCTGAGTGAGCCTCTCATCCGCTTCCAGCCAGCGAGTCCTCCTCTATCCGTAGCATTTTGCATTGATCGAGGTTTCGTGAGGTCAACGACACACTCTTGAAACGCCTAATTGAATAACCACCGAAACCATCCATCGACGAGTCAGTCCCGCCATTTTGATGTCGGCTTAGGCATTCAGAGCAGTGCAAAGCCAGCAACGAATAATCATGCGGCACTCGATGCCCGAAACAATCCCGATCACGGCAAGCGAAGGTAGTTTTGGCACTCCTGTTCGAAGCACGATTTCAGGTATGACTCAGCACATTGATTGCATCATCTCAATGCGGTCCAAAGGCACACCGCTCTCGAGGCCGTCCGCGACAGATGGCGTCAAAAGATTGAGCGTTGTGGTCGTCCCGACCTAAATGAATCGGTCGTCGAGACTCAACGGAGATTTCCGCCAATGACAAGCCCGTTGGAACATCCGACCCGGGTGCTCCGTCATCTCCTCAATCCAGCGAGATGACGGAGCATCGGTAGGTAGATCGTCTTTGCAACAGAAGTAAACCGCCCAATCACACAGATAACGGTTGGATGAGAAGGAATCGACATTCGCTTCAGCAACCCATCATGATCCTTCGACGCTCCTAGGGTTACTCAAATCAAACCTTGCAGAAGTCCCTGGAAGGGGTCACCTGATCTGTGAAATCGAAGGAACCTCCCATTTTGTTGTCATGTCGTCCCGTGGGTGCAAAAACTGCGCCATTTCAGCAATCCTCGAATACAAGATCACACAAACCGAGTGAGCACCTGAGCTTAGGCCATGTTTTTTTTAATATCCGTCTGGTTTCAAACTCCTCTTGCTGGCCAGAACGCCCAAATAACAAGCAAATCACCAGAAATCCCTCTATCGCTGCAAAGTTTATAAGCAGCATCAATCATTATCAAAACACGCAGCTCAAGGAGCGTGCTGGTGGCAAGCGTCATGAGCATCCACCGTCGATCAGCCACAAGGGAAACCCGTGAGAAGAGTGGAAAAGAAGGTCAATGCACTGGCAAATCAACGGCATAGCCGTGTTGTGATCACCTTTCCTGTCCGACCGTCCCTGAGGCTCGAGCATCCCCAAATAAACCGCATGATCGGAGTGCCTTGAATGAAGGCTCGTCCAACAATCGGATTGATTTGGAATCATTTGCGACCGAAGACCGTGAGCGAGCTGTCAGCGATGGTCGTTTTGCATTCGAACTTACCGACTTCAAGTCTTTTTGCGGCTTGATCGCGTTTGCGAGCCATTTGCAGCCAGAAGGCAGCCTCAGGGCTTGAAAGGACGCACCGGGGGCTTGTCAGAGTGTTCTGACCACCAATCTGTCACACAAAGCTACACCGCCTTTCAGGAGGCACTGGATGCTCCAGAAGGCACTGGATTGCTCCAGAAGGCACAGGGCATTGAAAAGGTTGCAGATTGATTGGCGGGTAAGCACACACCCAGGTAGCTGGTATTAGGTTGCTCAACACACAGCGAATAATGCGTCTCGCCATCGATCTCTGGTTCAATCCGGACCAATCGGTCATACAAAAGACTCGAGTCCTCGAAAAAGGGGTCAGCTACCTCGACGCGAACTTCCTTCCGAACAGGACGATTCAATCACGAATCCAACTGGGTTGAATCTGCAGCAATCAATGCTCACGGGACTGAAACAACTGGCAAAAGAAGATCATTTCAACGAGGGTACACAGCCAATCACCTGCCAGGCCGTAGGAGGGTAGCCCCGTAATCGTGCGCATCGTCTTTCATGCCGTGCTAACTTGATCATGAAAATGGTGGTCAAACCATCACAGGAGATTCCACAAGGTCGACTCCGACAATTGCAATAAAAAAACCCGGATGTCAGAAAGACATCCGGGTTGCGATTTTCAGAATTCGAGCATTTAGCGATTACGAACGTCGGGGAGAATCGCTCGGCAATCCCCCGTGCTCGAATAAGGATTGCTAACTTAGAAGGTCAAGACAGCGTCGATACCGAAAGTGGTTTCTTCAGCGTCTGCTGCGTCCCAGTCCCAACGAACTTCTGGACGGAAGACCAAGTTAGCGTTCTGACGGTAGTTAACACCCAAAGTCAGGTTGTGATCGTGAGCACGAGCACTTTGACCGGACTTCGATGCGTACCACTCGTAACGAAGACCGGCAGCAAGACGGTCGTTGTACTGGTGGATCAGGTATTGGTTGATCCCGTAAGTGTTACGAGCATCGTTGTCAGCCAAGTCAGTGGTGTTCAACCAGTCAGTTTGGAAGACGTAGTTGGTCTTGTCGGACACAGCGTAGTCAGCAACGACCGACTGCATGTAACCCTTCTCACCACCGCCAGCCCAAGGCTCACTGAAGCGACCAGCAACAGAAGCGTAAGTCACGCTAAGACGATCGGTCAGAGTCAGCGAAACGCCACCCAACCAAGAGTCACCATTGTCGTCAAAACCACTGTCCCAACCCATGGTGTATCCACCCATGAAGGTGACGTCGTCACTTGCAGCCAAAGTTGCAAGAGCACCAGTGTGAGTGAAGGGCTCGCTGTTGTACATGGTCAACGCGTGGCTGTAGAAGAAGTTGTCAGGTGCACCGACGACTTCATAGCCAATGTTGGTGTAGAAGTGACCAAGCTTGACCGAAAGGTCACCGTAGCCTACTTCGAAGTAAGCTTGTGGCATCGCGTGGCCGTACTGGGTTCCGCGATCCCATTGGTTATCCCATCCGATGTTTCCAGTTCCAAACGCTTGAGTATCTTGAGCGTCAGTACCGTAAACGTAGTCAAGACGTCCACCGATGTCCCAACCGTTTGAAGAATCGATTGCTCGCTCAGCGTAGATCCAAGCTTGCTGAAGTTGCAGGTGATCTGCATAGCTGTTGAATCGATCGTCAGCTGAATTGCTGTGGTAGCCGAGTTGCAACCAACCGCCTACGGAGTAAGGTCCAACTTCTCCGAAGAGGCTGAACGGATCGCCAAGATCGCCCTCGGTGCAGCTCAGAAGCCCACCACCGATGCCATCACATCCTGGCTCACAACCTGCATCGCAGGCACCTTCCTCAGCGACAGGCTCACAGCCACAGATCGGCTCATCACAGTCGCAGGAAACTTGTTGAATTTCGGTCGCCTGAACTGCAGTAACGTTCCCGGCATAAGTGCCGCAAGCGAGAGCAGCGACGAGCGCTAGTTTGCTTAACTTCATCTCAGTATTAACTCCCCTATTTCCATTTCGGGTGGTAGTGCTCAACTGGGTAGAGCACAGATCTACCCGTCAGCCCTCGTTGGCTAACGGAATCCTCAGATCGAAACCCTCGGATTTTCTGTGTTGGAAGATCCCTCTCGGGTGCCAGCTGCTCGCGAGTGACCCCTGACTCAAACTCGAGTCAACGACCGATTACGATCAACGGGCGATCCGCTAGTTGGATCAGTCTTGTAAATCGGCACTCGAGTTAGACGAATTTCTAAATTCTCTGGGTGTCCTGTTAAGAAAGCTTGGCAAAGATTGCGGCTTAGGTGAGATAGGGAAGCAGTATTGCCTGTTGCTAGCCTGAAGACCCTTTTTTTTTGATTGTCCGTCTCCAAAATGGGCAAAAGCCCCATGTTTTTGGTGGAAATCACCGAACGCCTTCGAATCTCATCATCCAATGGGGGCTCGCAACCTCCCTCCCTTGCTGTTCATTTCACTCCCTGTGATTCAGAAGGAATTCGGTGCCATTGGTACTGACCGGACCTGTTCGCTGCGTTTCTGATCAGGCAGAATTACCCCGTCGCAGTCCTTTAGCTCCCCTCAGCGAATACAACTGGCATCATGGCGTTCTGGCGATCGAAAAAGAAAGAAGATTCCCGCACCGACGATACATCGACGGATCAAAAACCAGCGGCTCCTGAGTCACCTCGTTTCAGGCAGGATGCTTCGGGAATCGAAACGGAAGAATCGGGATCAGGATCCAGCGCCGATGATTCGGCTTCTTCGCCTGACAATGTCTCAAAAAAAGGGACCAAATCAGGTGGCCTTTTCGACAGAATGCGGGGCGCTTTGACCAAAACTCGGCAAACCCTCAGCACCGACATTCGTGATCTTTTTAAGAGTGACGGGCGACTTGTCGATGACGAGTTTCTCAACGAGTTGTTTTCCAGGTTAATTCGGACGGACATGGGCGTTTCCTGCGCCGAATCCATCAAGGAAGACGTCGAGAACCGCCTGAAATCTCGTGTGGTTCAGATGGAAGAGGTACTGGCAACGATCACCGAGCAAACCAAAACCATGCTCGAGCAAGAATCGACCGCCCTAAAGTATGCATCAGACGGGCCCACGGTGATCTTGGTAGTAGGAGTAAATGGCAGCGGAAAAACCACGTCGATCGGAAAACTGGCGAATCATCTTCATCAATCCGGCAAACGAATCGTCCTCGGGGCCGGGGATACATTTCGGGCAGCCGCGGTGGAACAGCTGACCATTTGGGCGGGGAGAATTGGATGCGATATTGTCACAGGGAAACCCGAAGCCGACCCAGCAAGCGTGGCCTATCAAACGGTTGAAAAGGCGGTTGAGTTGAATGCTGATGTCGCCATCATCGACACCGCAGGACGATTACAAACACAAACGAACCTCATGCAACAACTCGAGAAAATCCGTCGAGTCGTCGGGAAGAAAATTGAGGGTGCACCTCACGAAGTGATTCTGGTGTTGGATTCCACCGCGGGCCAGAACGCGATTAGCCAGGCGCGTGGCTTCAGCGAAGCCGCTCAGTGCACAGGAATTGTTCTTGCAAAACTTGACGGGTCCGCAAAGGGCGGAGTCATCCTACCAATACGCGAGCAATTCCAGTTACCCGTGAAGTTTGTTGGTCTCGGCGAGGGTATCGATGACATTGCTGAATTTGATGCGACTGCCTTTGCTCGAGCACTATTTGCTCAGTAAGTCAATGCGATCAGTCTTGAGATCGTGAACCATTATCCCTTGCTTTCCTTGGATCAAGATGCTCAATCTACAATCAGAGTCGACACAGCATTGGCTACAACAAGTCGACAAGAACTTGGACGAACTCCTGATTGATCACGCGCACTGCGAGCGAAAAGCTGCATCGACCGCGATGAATCTCATGAATGCCTACACAGAGAATCGTCGCCTTTGTCAAGAAATGAAACAAATCGTCGAGGAGGAACTCGAGCATTTTGAGATGGTCCTGGACATTCTTGATCAGAGAGGAATCTCTTTCCGACGGATACCCTCAGGTCCCTATGGAAAAAAACTCACTCAGCTTATCCGCCACGAAGAGCCGTTTCGCGCTGTAGATCGCCTGCTGGTAGCTTCTTTAATCGAAGCGCGAAGCTGTGAACGATTTCGCTTACTTGCTGAACACATTGCATCACGGGAACCGACTCTCTCAAAGTTTTACGCGGGATTGTTTGAGAGCGAAGCAAGACATCACACAACCTACGTTCAATTGGCAGAAGATTTTCAACCTCGCTCAACGGTCAAAGAACGATTGGCCCAACTGTCCGAGAAGGAAACAGAAATCATCCTGCAAGGTTCAGCCCTACCAAGAATGCACAGTTGATCCTTTGATGCCAATCAATCATTGAAGCAGCGCGGAGAGCAGGCACCGTAGGTTTTTCCGATGAAGAGCTGATGCGGATATTCCCATTGAGACGAGAGCTTGCCCGCGCACCATCGTGCTCTAACATCCAAGAGACTGGTGGAAAATTCAAAAGCGTTCGCAGACTTACTCCCAGACGTTGCGATCCAGCACAACCTTTTCATACAGGAAAAGGGTCTTAAAGCGTTTGTCGAAGCCGGGAAGGCAAGACAACGAGAAGCGATCACATCTGAAGATTGCTTGAATTGATCCGTTGACTCTGTAGGAAAAGGCAACCGCATGCACCCAGATGCTCACTCTCACCTAGAACTCGCTCTGCAGGACAGGCCAAACCACGTGGTTGGCCTGACATCACTTCGCGCGATCAGGAAACCCTCGCATCCACTTACTCGGTGGGTTTGCCTCTTGATCCTCCTTCTCTCCTCAGCAGGCACAGTATGCCTTGGGAAAACAACGGATCCCTTCAGCACTGATTACCCCATCAGCTTTGATGTTCCCGATGCAGTGGTGGTTAGGACGGTTCCCGATGAGCCGAATCATATTTCATTCGATTTAAAAATATCAGCTTCGATCCATCCCGACCATGAAAGCTCAATTCAGCATTGGCGACTTCTTGTACGCCCAAGAAGCAACCAACTTAGGACCATTGACTATGAACCAAAAACCGAAACAGATTCTGAGATCACAGGTCCTAAAACCGTTAAAACCACCGAAGAAAAATCAAGCTCTCTGGTGTATGGACTAAAACTGGATGTTGCCAAAATCGCTTGCCTTACTGGAACCAGTGATCACTCAACGAAAGATTCACAATCGGAGCAGTATCAAACCAAACCTCAAAAACGAATCAAGATCGCTGCGGGGAGCGTGGATCGTGGGGCAGGGGTGTACTTCAAGCTTGCGAGAACTGCCGACCAGATCCTAGATGGGGAAAGAACGTTTCAGTTCATCATCGAAGTCCCTGATCACTGGAGAACTGGGCTATTGGATCTCACAATCATCGCATCAGGAAGAGATAAAAGATTTGATGCTCATTCCATTCGCTGGAAGACCACGACCTTTGAGATTGCGACAGAACAATTTGCGATTTCCATGTACCGTCAAGGCGACCATTTCGCCGCAGAGCGAGCTGCGAGATTATCTGATAAAGAGCGAGTGCTAAGAATCCACTCGGATCAGAAACGAAAACAGAAACAAGACATGCACCTGAGTACAATTGCTACCGGATTCTCTAAGGGCATTGTGCAAATGTTAAACGGCGGTTCTCCTCAAAGGCAGTGGCTCGATCGCGTCTTGCACGATCAAGCTAGCCCCCACACCGACCATGACCTCACCTCGCTCCCCATGGACACAAGAGTAGCAATTCTGGATTACATCGAAGCCAGAGAAGAGTTTTTGGGTATCGAAACAGGGTGCAACGATCACTACTGACAAATCGCTGAACGGAAAAAAGAGATCACCGAGAAAATGACATCTCGCTAATAGAAACGAGCAACCCAAATCCGTTGCGAACATGAATCTCTGGAAACGTTTCGAGAAACCTGATCAAGCGTTCTAATCCTCGAGTTCAGCCGCTTTTCCACCGGATAACGCGTCTTTCTCCTCCGCGTTCTCTGAAACCTTAAGATCAGGTGCTTGACCCAATCGACTGAAAGGCACTTTTATTTCGACCAACATACCGGGTAAAAAGTCTCGCTCTAAATCTTCAATCGCGCGATCATCAAGCACCTCAAACCCAAAACCACGACTCTCACATTGTTCCTTCAAACGCTCAAGTGCGGGTCGATGACCATAAGCTAGCAGGCAGCGCCCACCGGATGTGAGGTGTGAAGGCAATCCGTCCAACAGGGTATCCATCAATTCAAATCGCGGGTCATAGAACGCATGATCAAGCGGTGCTTCGATGCCGCCATCTTCCCATGGAGGATTCGAAATAATCAGGTCAAACTTTTCGTCTTCTCCTATGACACTGAAAGCATTCAAGGAATCACTGGGTACCGTACGAACATCGATTTCTCCTTGAGGTGCGAGCATCGCAGCGTTATAGCGTGCGTTAGCCACTGCGGCTGGATTGACGTCAGTCGCAACAACACTTTTCGCATCACAACGCAATGAGAGGACTGCGAGTAGCCCTGTACCAGTGCCGATCTCCAGAACGCTCCTACCCTCGACGATCAAGCCTTCCGTGATTTGCTCTCGTAAAGAAATCGTATCGTCTGGCTCCCAGAAGACCTCCTCGAATTGGACAATAACCTCGCCCTCCAATTCGTTAAGCTCCCACGTCTGTAGAACTCGGTGAGAGTAATCGAGGTCATCTCGATATTCCCCATAACACCCAACCAGCGTCGTCAGGAGAAGACCGAGAAAGAAAACAAAGGTCCCACCACATCGTTGCTTGTTATCTTTCATATTGCTCCACAATCTACGCTGAAAGATGGTTAATAGGCCCGGAACGTTGCAACCCGGAACATTGTGTTAGAGGGGAAACCAGGAGCTCCATATCAATATCTTGACTGATCTTTTTGCAACGCAACAAACGCAAAAAAGTTGATTCAGTCATTTCCAGCCATGGTCACCATCGCTTTTATGCGAGCAGGATCGAGGGGCTCCTTAAACGCTTCCACACTACCATCACAATAGAGAACTATCACCGGGCTCTGCGCTGATGCAGAATTAAAAGCAGTCTGCAACTCCTGCAAACTCAGCTCCCTTGGTTCAGTCCAAGCCGAGCGAGCAGGATTTCTCACGGAAACAGCCAGCAGTGTCTGGTTCTTTGCATCCGTAATGTCACTGAATTTCACAGGACCCTCACCCGACATTACGCCATCGGGATGTTTGACGACGAAGACACATGTTTGATTTACGAATTCGGGTTTAGTAGCGATCACCTCCTGATAAACTACGGGGGCTACCTCTAAGTAAGCAGCATTGGCTTCCGAATCCCAAGACTGTGCTTTATCCCATTCCTGCGGATAAACAAAAAAATCAAGGTGCTCCACGAGAGAAACTCTCCAACTTGCACCTGGCTGGGACGGATTACCTTCGAGCATCATGGACGGCATTGGTAATTGCTGATGAATCTCGTGATAGTTAAAAAAAGCAATGCCGACCTGCTTCATGTTATTGCTCAAGGAGACTGTTTGGGCAGCAACACGAGCTTGTGAAACTGCAGGAAGAAGCAACGCAGCGAATAACCCCACGCAGGAGATCACAAGAAAAAAAGAAATCCCAACCAAAATCAAAAGGATCAACTTCCAATTGGCTCCTGATCCCTCTGAAACAGCCTCAGCCATCGGTTCAGTCGGTAACATCGGGTCATTTGTCATCGATCAAGCTCATTGAGAGTGAATTGGATTTGACGGAGAATCTCATCGCGGTGCAATCTTAAGCGTAACCTTTCTGCGTCAGGTTTTCAATTTAGAAGTAACGCGTTAGCCCATCTCGTTAACGGCTGGAGACACTCACAAAGCCGATGAGAACACGGTTTTGACATTCGAGAAATGACATACCATTGCCGCGAAAAGAGATTGCGGACCGGTCTTGGACGAGGAGCGTCCAACATCATGAGGTGCCGAGGGTAAGCCTCGTGGCACTCAAAAAAAGAAAAAGACGATGCCACCGAGGATTCTGCATCAATACAGAATCATGCAAACAAATCATTTCAAAAGGAAGAGCGTATTACCGAACACGGCATTTGAATTGAATTGTCACACTCTCCCCAACACCAAGCGAATCTCGAAGCGTCCATTGCAGACGCAGGGACTGCGCTTCATTGACAATAGATTGAAAATCAACCTCCGCGTCACAATCAAGACTGTCGGGGACATACTCCAGACGAGTGGTCAGATTGTCCACGACCACGATTTCATTAACAGGGCCATCGCCAACATTCTCGATCCGCACCCCAAAAGTGACAACGTCACCGGGTTTTGCATCTTCACGATCAGCAAATTTACTAATCTGAACCCGGCCTTTCCCTTCTTCGAAATCATAGATCGTAAAACCGTCGACGCGTTGATCTCGGACTAAGGAGGGAGTTCGGAAACTCTGGATAGCAACTTCCAAGCACTCATCAAGTTGATAAGTGACCGCAGCATTGGCGTAACGATCAAACAGAGCCTTCTGCTCACCTTGCAAGCTGTACGCTTGATCTGAGGTAAGATTCACCAAAGCCGCCATAACGTTGGCGGCTAAATTAACTTGCTGCACCGAATCGAGCGGTACGCCGCGATCTCTCTCACGTATCGCATCAGGTCCGCGAGCGACGTCGGCATGACCAAGCTCAAGTGAATCTCGCATGACGAGACCCGGCAAAGGTTGGTCTACTTTGACGGTTGCGATCGGACGATCCATTTGGGCAGTGCCAACAGCACGACCACCGGCTAAAGCACCAGAGATCTGACGAACCGAACGGAATCTTGGTGCATACAGAGCGACCTGGTTGCTGGCTTGAATTTCAACCTCTCCGGAGCCCGTCTTGTAGTGCACAATCGTGTCCTCTGGCTGCAAGCCTCGAAGCGATTGATCATTTAGATGGACAACAAGAGGAGACGCATCACCCCCGTCCCGAAGAAATTCCTGAGAGTCGTATCGTGCCGTGTTGGGAGAGGACATCGAGTGAGTCTGTGGACTGGCCGAACCACCACCCGAAATCACAGTGTGCTGATCATGACTGGTGCCTGTGTGTCCAACCAAAGCGTACGGGCGATTCTCGCCGGAAGGAGCAACAGAGAAACCTGCCGATTGTGAAGGGCTTGGTGCGAACCCTCGACCCTCCGTTGATGCAATCCGACCACCTTCGCTTGAATCGCGAATCCACAATTGCTGAGGCCCACAACCCAAGACAAAAAGAATTGAGCCGGTCAACAGAAAACTGACTGGATGAATCGACGACGTTCTCATGGGGTTCTATTCACGCTCGCTAGGGACGTTGTCGGTTTGCTTGGATAATTGCATTTTTGCGTTCGGAAATGGAGCCCACGTGGGATATCCGAAGAAGAATTCTGGCAAGAGTGCTGACTGATTAGGTGGCGTCAATGATCCAATACGGACGATTGCAACCGGTCTTCCATATTCGTCAGCAACAGCCAGTGGATCCTGAAACTCTGAAATCTCTAGCGGCACGTTCGTTGATGCCTTTTGCACCTCAGGAACGGCCGTTTGAGGATCCTCGAGGTAAATCACACGAGTTACCATCTGCCCATTGATGGCGGTGCGAAAGTCTTCAATATCGAGTTGGATTTCGATGGGGTATCGCGTCGCAAGATGCTGTGGCGGATAGGTCCGATCGATGACTTCCACCGTCGGGAACAACTCTGCACCCAATGCTCCCGGGATACGAGTCACTTGAAATCGATAAACCGATCCAATCAGAAAGCCAGCTTCAAGTCTCGGAGTCGACTCCGTCATACCGCCACCAGCTGGAAGAGAAAAATGAACTCCCTCAGGTCCGGTAACGGCAACCGGTTGATAGTAGCCAACGACAGGACCGCGCCCCATCAGGCGTGCCTGTCCCACGGAACCAGGTGGGTCACTTGCCCTCAAAACTGGATTGATGGAAACACGTGAGAGATAGTCGGCCGGCTCTGCAGCCTGAATCTGTCTGCCATTGAGAAAAACCAAGGACAGTATCCCAGCAACGAGCAATGTGTTAAGAGTCGTAACTTTTGACATCTCTCGTGAACCGGACAAGGGGATGAGTGGCGGATTGATAAGGTCGCCGCAAGGATTCGGTTGGATGCGGCAAAACGCGGTGAGGCATTCATGCCCCCCACCGCGTTCGTCTTGGTTTTTTCTACCGCTGAGAATCACGATGGAGTGCTAAAGTCCCAGTCGCGTTTCCGCAATCCATGCCTTACGGATGCAGTCTTTGATTCGTGATACGAATACGATCGGCCGGAGCTGGATAGCTGTAGCCAGGCTGATCTCGAACATCGATTCGAATCTTCTCGGTCGGGCGTGGTGCGCGGACAGCAGTATGATTTCTCATCACGTGCTTTTGCAAACCAGCTGGCTGACCCAAGGGTAAGTGCGGTGGACCAGGCAATCCAATCGGAGTGGCGGACATTGTCATACCGTATTGGGGCATGGCCATTGGACCAGCAGGAGCCGCCTGTCCCGACGCGACGGGACCGACACCTTGAGTCATTGCTGGAGCATGTGCAGCAGGTAGTCCTGCGATGGTAGGAGTGATCATGCCAGCCACGGAAGCTGAGTCCGCTCCTGCCATCTCCACATCCTTGTCACCAAGGCGAATGATTGCGAGGATCGATCCACGGCGGTCAGCCTCAACAATTGGATCAACACCCGGGTCAAGGCGTGTGCTCACGAGGGTATCAATCCCTGCAAGAGCAGGTCCTTGGAATTCAGGATCTGGAAGGTAGATCACCTTCGTCACAAAGTTGCCCGTAAGAACCTGATCAAAATCTTCTTCGGTGAACTGAACTGGAACCGAGTTATGAGCGAGGTAAGCTCCCGTTCTTGGGTTGGCATAGGCCAATTCGATCGTTGGGTAAAGCTCAACGCCTTCACGGTTAGGAATGTCCGTCAATTTGACTCGGTAGAGACCACCCTGAGGGAAGTTTTGACGAGCAGGAACAACCAACGGTTCACTATCAAACCCGCCACCGCCGGTCGCATCGTAGCGAACCTGCATTCCATCGGGGTTTCCAAAGGTAACCTGAAGCGTTGGTGGAGCCACTGGAGCAGCGACACCCTCACCCGCAAGCGGTGCGTCGGCATGCATGTAATTGACCAAACCAATTTCGCCGTCACCTACCGTGCTGGGGGCCACATCGTCGGAAACAACCGACATTGGCTGCGGTGCAGCCGCTGCTTGGCCTTGAGAGACAGGAGCCGCGACGGGTCCGCCGAGAACCCCTGGACCGGGGCCTCCGACGCCTGGACCGGCTTCAATCATGCGTTGTTCGGGTGGCAGGTTGTGGCGAACCGGCACACACCCGGTGGCGAGGATCGCCGAGGCCGCGAACAGCGACATATGAGTGACGATTCGTTTCATCGTTTCCCCCGTTCCTTGGGTTTGCATACTCGGTGGGCTGGGTTTCCAACCGGAGTCGTGGTCGTGTGGTTGCTAGATCCGTGTGGACTTCCAAGGGCTTGGCAAACTACGATCTCCAAGCCAATGGTCCGAGACAATCCGGCTGCCCTCTCAATTGCTTTCAATCCCATGAGGCGAAAGCTAGGTTGCAGACCGGTGTCGTATGTGGTCATCGGCACGTTGAATACGGAATCTTTGAGAAAATCAGCATAACCCGACCATGAAGATTCATCAGCATAAGCGTTGCGACGCAAAACCTAAGGCCCACGGCATGAGCATTCGACTGGTTTTAGGCGGCAAAACCCGTGAAAAACGGACGCAGTGGTCTGAATCTGCGGAGCAAATCAACAGGACTGCACCCCGGTCTATAAACCTCTCCCTTTTCTTCATTTGCTGCTTTCTGCTCGGAAGTTTAATAGCTAGCAACACACATTTTCTCTGCGCCGAGGAGACAGTCCAAAGTCAATCGTCGGAAAAGAAGGAATTGAAGCTGGGCTCAAAGTCCACTTTAGCGATTGATCACCTTTCCGATGCGACGGGTGAATTTAAAAAAAATGCGGAGGTCTCGGTCCCTCTGACCTCGGAATCTCAAACTCAAGAGAGTGAAGGAAAAAAAAGTGATACCACAAACCCCCAAGCGATTACGCTGCTGAGAAAAGTACTTGAGCAGCTGGTACATGGGCCAGCTTTCCATTGCAAGGTTCGTGAAACGGTCTGGACCAATGAGCGTGAAGTGGTCGGGGTGGGTACTTACGAACAGGCAGGGCAGGGGACTGGTCGTTACCATTTACAAGTCACCATGCACGATGGAAACGGACGTCATCGACTTCAGCAAATTAGCGATGGTCGACTCGCATGGACCCGGACTGAAATTGCCTCCGACGTAACGCTTCGACGCGTGGATGTTGGTCGACTCGATGAATGGCTTGGTCGATCCACAAGCAATTCTCTCATTGCCCCTCGATACACCGTTGGCGCGTGGGTTGAGTTACTTACTTCAATCCATCGGGACTACAATTTGGATCTGGTCGGCGCAACACTTGACAGTGAACCGGTGTGGGTAATCAAAGGCGATATCAGCAGTCGTCGTCGTGCTGAGATCATGAAACGCGGAGATGGCACCACCTGGCCTATGCTATGCCCAACACGCGTTCATGTCGCTGTGGGATCAAAACCCAATGAATCCGCCAATGCAGGACAGTTGCTTCCCCTGAGGTTTGAGTTTTGGAGTGATCCCGGCTCCGATGATTTCCGTGCGATCACGGGAACTGATAATCCCTCGACCGCAGAGACAGGTAGTCGTTTAATTACGCTTATTGAACTCTACTCGATTAAAGCAATTATCTCCCCTCCGGGGGAAAGGTTTCGATTTGAGAATCGGGAAGCGGAGGTTAATTTCATCAATGAGACGGACCGCTACATTCAGATGCATGGAATTCAGCTCACCGAGCGAGAGCGATTACAACTACGAAGGTAGCAACGAAGAAAAACGGGAAGGGAACGATAGAAAGTTGCACCCTCGGTATTCTGAATGTGCATCATCATTCAGGGCGAATTTGTTTTTGAGTAATCCGGCTCTTTCCCAATCAAAGGGATTGTCAGACCATCGGTGCGGGACTGCTGGCGAACCAATCACCCCTTGGGGGCCTTGGGGGCACTTGGTTTTCAGGCTTGATGCAGAATGGAATGGTCTCGATTCGCAGGTTTAAAGAGAAGCTTCATTGAGATGCGTTACGAGTGAGACATACGAATGAAATCCACAAAAAAAACTGCTTCCAGTGTCTCAAAGTGGATGGCTTGGGCGCAACTGGTTCGTCTTCCGAATGTCTTTACGATCATTGCGGACATCGCTGCTGCATTTTTATTCACCGCGGCGGGACCATCGCCGATCAGCCGATTGGTCGTTGTGATACTCGCGGGCGTCAGTCTCTATTGGTCGGGGATGATCTTAAATGACGTTTTCGATGAAGCGGTCGATCGCAAGCAACGATCAAAGCGTCCAATTCCCTTGGGGTGGATCAGCAAACGAGAAGCGAGTGTGGGTGGCTGGGTATTACTTGCTCTGGGTATCTGTCTTGCCACAGCAAGTGGCAGAATTCCCTCACCGGAAGTCCCAACCACTTGGTTACCAGGCATCATTGCCGTGATGCTGGGAATCATGATCGTTGGCTACGACGGTCCTCTGAAATCCACTGTCCTTGCGCCTGCAGCAATGGGCTCTTGTCGATTCTTGAGCTTCCTTCTCGGAGCTTCTCCCTGCCTTGCCATGCCCTCTCTGGATCAAGCCAATTTTCTGGTGGGTGTCATCCCGAACCAAACACTGGCAATTGCCACAGGGTTTGGAGTCTACATCATGGGTGTTACCACCATGGCACGACGTGAAGCGACGGGTGGAAGTCGACAGCATCTGCTAATCGGTAGTATGACCGCTGTGCTGGGAGCTACGTGCCTCGCCATTGCACCGCGTGTTGCCGCTCACTCGATTACCCCAAAACTCGACATCAATTCTGTCTTTCCGATCCTGATTGGGATGATTACCGTTCCCGTATTCCTGCGTGCAATCCGTGCTGTGCAGGATCCGACTCCCCAACGGATCCAAGTGACGATCAAAATAGGTATTCTGACCGTCATTCCACTCTCTGCTGCTTTTGCGGCGTTGGGGGCGGGCCCAGTATGTGGTTCGGCTATCTTTGCATTAGTCTTACCCTCTTTGATTTTATCGGCACGCTTTCGAGTCACTTGAGGGGTGGTTCGCTCCGCGGAGGAGCAGCTCAAAACTCCGCCAATCAACACGGGGTGGCCAAGACTCATTAGCCAGGACTCGCTGAATCCCAAGGCTGCGAGGATTCGCCAAAAGCTTTCGCGATTGGATTTGAGAAGCGGGAGCATCAAATTACCGGGGTTTCTCCGTCCGGTGACTCCCCTGCGAACTGGCGTGAAACAGATTTGACTGTGAAACTCAGTTTTTTGTCGAGTTGGCAAAAAAACGGTGTGCCGAGGTCTTGGACATTCGTATCATTCAAGGAGTTCACAAACTCGCGAGGTAAACCGAAAAACATGGAAACGCCGTCAGAATATAAAACGCTCTCGGTAGCCTCCAGACTGCTGGAGACGTGGCTTTTCGATGCCTTGGAATGAGTTCAGGCCAAATCGGTTCTGATTGGGGTAAGATCCACAGCAGATCGCGTTAGAGAGCCCTCATCGCTCTCGTGATGCCGAACTCCCGTCGGTGGAGGTGCTGTGTTTTTTCCTGACTAGGCCGAGATTAAGTTGGACCAATGAGCTCTTAGCTAAGTTGAGTCTTCCGTTACAAGCTGTTTCCATGATGATTGGTTAAAATGGCAACGAATGAACCGGAAACCAATCATTTCGGATCAACGCGGGAGGTGAACATGGAAAACCAACGAACGGGAAGTTCTTGGAGCTTCACCATTGAGGGTGAATGTGGAAATTCTCTTTATTCAGGGAAAAAGGAAAATGTCGAACTGGTCAGAAGATCCAAATGTGCAGCTTGCGGTTGGACTAGTGATTTTATGCATCTTGATCACAGCAGGTTTTTCGCTTGTGTCAAGATTTCGCGACTACGCGGCTCAGGACCAGGATGACACGGTTGATGCACTCGCAAACTTGGAAGAAATGCACCGCAAAGGTGACATTAGCGAGGAGGAATTCCGAACTATACAGTCGAAGGCTTCACTGCCTTCACAAAACGACAAGCCCGATGATGGCTCGACCTCCCAGGACGAATCATCATCTCCATCATATTCGGCATAATGATTTAACCGACCACCTTCCCCGTTTGGGTATCAAGTCTTTTGCTTGCTACCTGGACAAAGGTCGATTGAAGGTTGCCTCCGATGGAGTTGGGAATGTTGTGGTGAGGACCGACAGGTCAACACCTTCCTGAACGCTTGCCTCCCAAATCCATTGGGCACGCTTCGGGAACGCATCGATCGTATTAACCCCCAACCACATTTGGCTCGGACCTTCGAGGAAACGGATGCCTTACCTCGCTTGCACAGCAACCGCTGTGTCAGCGTGAAAGTATTCGAGCTGTGGCCCGATAACTTAAACGAAGCGTCGATCTGCCTTTTACGCCGATTAAGCACACCAACAACACCCAGCTTATCCGCTTGGTCAATTTGGTACTGCTAAGACAATTGAAGCGATAAGGAGACAGCCGGCAAATCCAGGAGTCGCGTACGTATGCCCTCGAAAGACACAACAAGCTCAAGCACCTCGCGCGGCGGCACATCGTCAAGCAAAAAAAACGCGTTTTGCTCATTCTGTCGCAAAAGCTATCGTGATGTAGGCCCATTGGTAGAGGGGCCCGGTGACGTTTACATCTGTGGTGAATGCATCGAACTTTGCCAGTCGATTCTGGATCAAGAACAACGCCGCCGTGGACCAGAGAAAGCAATCTCTGGGGATATTCCAACACCTCGCTCCATCGTTGAACACCTCGACCAATACGTGATCGGTCAATCTGCGGCCAAAAGAGTTTTAGCGGTTGCAGTCCATAATCATTACAAACGCCTCAATAATGGTTGGGATAGTGATACCGACGTCGAAATTGAAAAGAGCAACATTCTGCTCGCAGGTCCAACCGGAAGCGGCAAGACGCTTCTCGCTCGCTCACTCGCTAGGATGCTCAACGTCCCCTTCGCGATTGGTGATGCAACGACCTTAACGGAAGCAGGATATGTCGGTGAAGATGTAGAGAATCTACTTTTGAAATTACTGCATGCAGCAGATTTTGATGTTGAGCAAGCGCAGCGTGGGATCCTTTACATTGACGAAGTCGATAAGATCGGAAAGACAAGTGCGAATGTTTCCATCACCCGAGATGTATCAGGAGAAGGTGTTCAACAAAGTCTCTTGAAAATGTTGGAAGGCACGGTCGCGAATGTTCCACCACAAGGTGGCCGTAAGCATCCTGAGCAACAGTACATCCAACTCGACACCAGCAACATTCTCTTTATCGTTGGTGGAACGTTTGTAGGAATTGAAGAAATCATTCGCAAACGTCTTGGACACAAAACACTTGGTTTTGGCGGCCAGAACGTTCGCAACGAACAGAGCGAATCCGAATTGCTTACACAGGTTCAAACTGAAGATATTTTACAATTCGGGTTGATCCCTGAGCTAGTGGGACGCCTCCCCGTGGTGAGCTACCTTCAACCGCTCGATGAGGAAGGTCTTGTCCGAGTCATGAAAGAACCAAGGAATGCATTGGTCAAACAATACCAAGCGTTGTTCCGTATGGAAGACTGCGAACTCGATTTCACCGATGAGGCCCTCCACTATGTTGCCCAGAAAGCATTGGCAAAAGGAGTGGGTGCTCGTGGCTTGAGAGGAATCGTTGAGGAAGCAATGCTTGACATCATGTATGACCTTCCCGAACAAGAGAAAGGCACCATGGTCAAGGTTGATGAAAACGTCGTTGCTGGCAAAAAAGATGTCTTTCAAATGCCGAAAACCAAGAGCGCATAGAACAACGTATTCATTTACATTCGATGTTCACGTAAAAGCCGAGATCAGGAGAGATCTCGGCTTTTTTTGTGAATCCACCCGTGTGAAGACTGAGTGAATAGCCTCCAAGATTCTGTCATCTGCTGAAAGAGTAGCAATGCGGATAAGCGATTCCTGATAGCTTATTCAAACGGCTTTGTAGCATCTTCTTTCTGATAAAACTTGGTAATATCCAACGAGGCGCGTCGCTCTTCTTCCATCAACTTAATTCTTGACTCCAAACGTTCCATTCGCCGCATCAACTGTGGAATGACATCTTGATTTTCATCAGGACGGACAGGGCGGGGCACGACCGGATAACCGAGATGCCTTTGTAATGCACCAAACAAGAAGAGAGGTTCCTTCCGTCGATTCCCAAAGGCAATCCTCCCCTCTTTCCTGCCAAAAAGAAAAGGACCTTTTCCATCGAGACTTTGTCCGGCGGCGACCAGCCGCTCGGAATATTCTTCGCTCGCGAGAAACAGAAGATCAGCGATCTCGACCAAACCCACTTGTGCACGAAACTGTAAGATCCACTTTGCCCAGTCCTTTGAGAAAATCGGATCTGAACTAATTGCGGTTAGTCCGCGATCATAATGCAAGCGATTGCGGCATAGCACCTCAAACTGAAAAAAGAATAAACCCGCAGCCGTGCAGTCCTTGAGCCGATAATTCGCCTCAGCCTCCAACACCTGAAGCGCAGTCTGAATCGTAAAACGCCCGGCCTCTTCTTCTGCTTGATGGACCAGAAAGGATTGAAAGGGCGTGAAGTAATGCGACAGCTTGCTCATTGCGGGAGACATCAAACCGGAATGCTTCAATTCCGTCAGCAAGTAATCAATCGCCAATGGCAACTTGGTTGTCGAGAGCAGTTCGTAGCGAATCTGCTCCAGCAACTCCTGCATTGGTAACTCTTCCGCCGAACGCTCCCGAAGTAATTGAAAGAGGTAGGCTTGCTCGACGTACTCTGGACGATCAAGAGATTGAGACATCATGGCGGGAATGAGCTTCGCAGAAGGAACAGATTATCAGGCATAGTGTAACAAGTCCGTCCGCTCATACCGCAGTAACCATCAGCCACCCACTCGGATTACCTGACACCGGGAGGCTCGGTCACACCCTCCTTTTGAGGCAGTTGGTAATCTCCCACGATCCGAAGACAGCCTTCCGACGCAGAAACTCGGACACTGGGTCAGCAAGGTGGAGCAAATCGAGTCACGTTAAAGACCACCGCCCTGTTGACCGTAAGAACAAGGAGATAAGCATTGGACGTAACCAAGAAGCCAGCAGAGTCCCGCCCGGGAACCTGCAGCTAAATCACCAGAAAAGGTACAAACCTCATCCGAGGCTGCGAGGCCTTGGGAGGGGCCCTCTTCGCTTTTGCCTCAAACAAATCAATCCGTGTATCGCGAAAATACAATGCAGGCATTGTGTCCACCAAAACCAAAGCTGTTGCTCATCGCATACTCAATCTCCAAATCAGCCGCCTGATTTGGTGTGTAATCCAGATCGCAAGCTGGATCAGGATTATCGAGGTTGATGGTTGGAGGTATTTTTTTATCAACAATCGCTTTACTGAGAATTACGGCTTCGATTCCACCGCTTGCACCGAGTGAATGCCCAAGTGCGCTTTTGGTGCTGCTAATACGCAGGTTGCTTGCGTGATCGCCAAAGACACGCTTGATCGCAGTCGTCTCAGCTTTGTCACCTAAGGGCGTACTGGTTCCATGTGCATTGACATAGTTGATTTGCTCCGGCCGAATTCCAGCATCTTCAATCGCAAGCGTCATTGCTTTTGCCGCACCATTGCCTTCGGGATCAGGTGCAGTGATGTGACCAGCGTCACTGGTGGTGCCGTACCCCATCACCTCCGCATAGATCTTTGCACCGCGTGACTTCGCGTGCTCGAGTTCCTCGAAAACGAGTATCCCAGCTCCTTCTGCCAGAACAAACCCGTCACGATCTGAGTCAAACGGACGACTTGCTCGAGCGGGATCGTCATTGCGAGTCGAGAGGGCCTTCATGTTCTGAAATGCCGCAAGCCCCATCTTGGTAATAGCGGCCTCCGTCCCGCCCGTGATGACAAGATCAGTCTCTCCGAGCTGCACACTTCGAAGTGCATCGCCCATTGCATTGGTTGCACTGGCACAGGCCGTCGCCACCGCATAATTGGGTCCCTTCAGACCATGTGCAATGGAGAGGTTACCACCAGCGGCATTGACCATCATCTTGGGAACAGTGAATGGACTGACTCGATCGGGACCCTTTGCAATCATGCGTTCGATCTGAGACTCAATTTCACCAAGACCACCAATACCCGAACCCAAAATGACTCCACACTTGTGTCGATTGGTCTGATCAAAATCCAGAGCCGAATCATTGATCGCACAGCCACCTGCGTAAACAGCGAATTGGGTGAATCGATCAAGTCGCTTAACCTCTCGCGGATCCATCATTCCGGAAAGATCGAACTCGGCAACCTCACCCCCAAAGTGAACTTTGTAGAGACTGGTATCCATCGTCGTTAACGTCTGAACACCACTCTCTCCGGCACAAAGACGACTCCAAAAGGTTTCGACATCGTTACCCAGTGGTGTCACGACGCCTACACCGGTGACTACAATCCTTCGAATCGCTGGTTGTTGCATCACAAAAGCCTTCGGCCAATCCTGTTGGTGATGTCTGCCCCGAGCGTGACTCTGCCCACTCAAAGCAATTCAAACAAAACAAATGCCGCCTAACGACACCCAGGTTCCCTAAAAAACCTGAGGTCCCTGGCGGCAGTAATCAATGAATCGGGATCCGTGCGCGCTAGTGACTTGCTACGCGTCGTCACCTTTTTCGCTCTCAATAAAAGCTACCGCTTCACCCACTTTCTGGATCTTTTCAGCAGCTTCATCTGGAATGCTGATGTCGAACTCTTCCTCGAGTTCCATCACCAATTCGACAGTGTCGAGGGAATCAGCACCTAAATCATTTACGAATGATGTATCCGAACTGATTTTCTCTTTGTCTACACCGAGTTGTTCGGACACGATTTCGATCACACGTTGTTCGACAGTACCCATGGGCTTTCTCTATTTATTCTCAGCAACAAATATGGGGAGGGGGAGATCATCTCCACCGCAGATCCCTGAAATATGGTAGCGGTTTTGATCGCGTCGGCGACAAGAATCGCGTTGGCAAAAGATAGGTTAAACAAGCAAAAGACGTCAATACACGGATGAACAGTTGGAGCGAGGTTTTCGGTCAAACCGGATTTTTTCTTTCCCGAACGGCTCAACCCCCTCGAATTAGCCGATCATTCCCCCGTCAACCACTAGGGTTTGACCGGAAATATAGCCTGCAGCACCCGAGGCGAGAAAAAGCACGGCAGCCGCTACGTCCTCAGCCTCACCCAGGCGTTTTGCTGGAATCCGCTTTTTTGCCTCTTCGAGAATGACTTCTCCTAATTCAGCCGTCATTTCGCTAGCAATAAAGCCAGGTGCGACAGCATTCACCGTGACTCCTCGACTGATCAATTCTTTGCTGAGGGTACGCGTTAAGCCAATCATCCCAGCCTTGCTGGCAGAATAGTTAGCCTGTCCCGGATTACCTATTAGCCCAGAAATACTCGCCATATTGATGATTCGGCCGTATTTTTTGCGTCTCATGATGCCCGCAGCACTTCGACAACAGACAAAGCAGCTCGTAAGGTTTGTCGCAATGACGTCATCCCACTCCTCATCCGACATCCCTCGCATCAGCTTATCTCGGGTGATTCCAGCATTGTTCACCAAGATGTCGAGTCGCCCATGCTTCTTGGCAGTTCCCTCAATCGCTTCCTTGGCCGCGTCTCGATTGGTCACATCGCAGGCCAAAGCTTCCGCTTTTCCACCCAAACCTTCTATTTCACCGACCGTTGCGGCAAGTTTCTCTGCGTTTCTTGCGACACAGACAACCGTTGCTCCATTCATGCCCAAGGCAACCGCAACAGCTTTTCCTAATCCTTGAGAGGCTCCGGTCACAATGGCGACCTGCCCCGTCAAATCCGCTGTCATCGAAAGTTTCATGATCACTCTATTGGTTGGTGGAAAGTAATTCAATGCTTCAATCTAAGAGTGTCTCGCCTGCGTGAAAAGCCACCTGCATAAGAACTAGATAGCAATCATCTGATCAAGGGCATCAGAGCCAGTACAACTGCGACCAGCGGTGAGAGAACTGAAATTGCAATTTTCGCAGTAAAAACAGAATTTTGGCTCGCCGGATCGTCTCAGGCTTCATCCCCAAAACCATCGGTAGGTAGCTTTCGATTAATCCGCTTGAGGGTACCTCGAAGCACCCGACCTGTCCCTACTTCCTCAAATTTGCCGATTCCATCTGCCATCATTTTCCTGATGGAGGCCTCCCAAAGGACGGAACCCACCACTTGTTGGCTCAGGAGCTGCTTGATTTCCATCGCGGACTGGTGAGGCATCGCATCCACATTGCTGTAGACGGGAATTGCCGTATCGCTGATTGGCATCTCCTCCAACGCTTCACACAGTGCTGCGACCGCAGGTTCCATCAGTGAAGTGTGGAACGCCCCGGCAACACTCAAAGGCACCACTTTCATGGCTCCCGCAGCCTCAGCCGCTGGGGCGAGCCTGAGCAGTGCAGAGCAATGGCCTGAAACAGCAATATTACCCGGACAAAGCAGGTTCGCTGGTTTCAGTACCTCATCTCCTTGGCGAGCATCCTCGCAGGCAGCCTCCACCTTGGCCAAGTCGAGCCCGATAACGCTCGCCATGCCACTATCGACGGCATTAGCGGCTGCTTGCATCGCTTGTCCGCGACGCTGCACTAATCGCACTCCGTCCTCAAAACTGATCCCACCGGCAAAGCAAACTGCCGTGTACTCACCCAAGCTAAGGCCCGCTGCAGCTGTCACCGCCTCGATCCTTTCAGGCTGGGCCTCTCGAAGGGTCTCGGCCGCAGCAATGCCAACGACGAAAAGTGCCGGTTGGCTGAACTCGGTCTGGTTGAGCTTTTCAACCGGTCCATTGAAACAGAGCTCATTGAGGTCGTAGCCCAGAACTTCTGAGGCTCGCTCAAAGTACTGTTGGGCCGATGCATGGTGCTCGCATAGCCAACGCCCCATACCGACTGTCTGGGCTCCCTGTCCGGGAAATAAGATACCGACCGAACTCATGATTATTGCCTGCGACAAGTGCGTCTTGATCGCGCCGAGCTAGTTCTTCAGCAGCTTCTGCACGGAAGTACCGCAGAGAGAACTGCAGCTGGGCAGAGAGAATGTGCTAGTCTTCCTGGTGCTGAACCACCGTCCGACCCATGTAATACCCGCATTTTGGGCAAATCGTGTGGGTTGGAACTGCCGTGCTACATTGAGGACAGTAACCGATCTGACGTTTCTTCACATGATCATGTGAACGTCGATTGCCGCTGCGGCTGTTGGAATGTTTTCGCTTAGGGACAGCCATCGCTGTAAATCCAAACTGATTGGTTTTTGAAAAAAGTAAGTCGCGTATGTTAAAAACCAAAGGCTAATTTCGTCAACGCACTCCGAGCCGGATTCTCAAAAAACCTCAAATCTCTGCTCAAATCAGCCCTTATGACGGGACGAATGCAGGGTTTTGGTCTCGAAAAGTTGATCGTCTTCGGACCTTCCCCAACATACTCACCTGAAATCAGGTCGAGCCAAAAGCGAAAACCACCCGGATAGGTGGTTCTATTCAGCGATCTTTGGTTGATCGCATTAAATGAGCAGACATGCAGCGTGAGGTGCATCGCGCGTTCAGCCAGCCACTCGCTTGGCGACAGCAACCCCAATCTTTGATCGACCCTTGCTTAGCAAAGCAAATTGACATTCCTGCAAACCAACGGCTGAAAGTTGCTGCTGTAACGTCTCCGGCGTCGGAATCGCCCCTTGCCGAGTCTCGAGCTTGATTCTTAGCGAATCCATTCGGTCGTTCAACGTTGGTTTTCCACCCATCTCTACCAGATCAATGATGACCACTTGGCCTCCAACCCTCGCGCAATCCACAGCCTTCTTGAGCAAGGGCTCCGACGCGGCCCGACCCATACTTGAAAGCTGAAGGGCGATCACCACCCAGTGAAACTTACTGGCTTCCAAATCTGCTTGGAAAGGATCAGCGGCAACCGTTCGAAACCGATCGCCAAGACCACTGGACTCCGCGGTGCTCGTTGCCGCCTGAAGTGACTCGGCATGATCCACCGCGGTCACAATCACCTTGGGGTCTCGGTAAGCCATCGCACAACTCCAGACCGCCGAACCACACCCCAAGTCGAGAACATGAATGCTTTGCTCAGCGGAGCTACCACCAAAATCAAGAACTTCCGCTGCTTCCATTGCAGCAGGCGTATGAATCCACTGGGTTGCTGCGAGGTGATTTGCATGCAGTCGATCATCGTGCGCATCACGTTTAGACTCGCCTCGAGTCAAACTTACCAATCTCTCCCATCGCTGATCGGCAAGATCGTGGTCATATTGACACAGAAGATGTGCGGCACGTGACAACGCGTAATCATCCTCGTATTGCTCAACAATACCGATTGCGACCGCTGCATCCAGAATCTCTCGCACCAATTCAGCATTCAGGGAACCCGGCGTACACAGCTGCTGCAAGGTGTGTTGTTGCTCCCTGAGAGCATCGATTAGGCCCAATTGCCGCAGCGCTCGGATCAAATGCGAAGCGGCATTGATCTGCATGAACTGGTGGTACTGCCCAAGAGTTCGCTCCTGCGCCGATCGAACTGCTTGCTGCTGATCACTCTCCGACGGTTGACTCACAATCATGACTCCTGGTCAACCGCCCTCAAGGCGTCGATGACTGCTTTGCATCGAGTCATGGTTTGAGAAAATCCATCAAACGTGAGTGACTGATAACCATCGCTCATCGCCGTGCTGGGATCAGGATGAACCTCCACGATGATTCCATCAGCACCAGCGGCACAGGCGGCAACAGCCATGTCCGGAACCATGTAGGTGTGACCGGTTCCATGACTCGGGTCAATGATGACGGGCAGATGTGTCTTTCGATGTAGGTAAGTAACGCTCGCCAATGGCAAGGTAAACCGCGTATGCCCTTCAAAAGTACGAATTCCTCGCTCGCATAGCATGACCTGATCATTACCCTCATTGAGGATATACTCCGCGGCCAATAAGAATTCATCCATCGTTGCCGACGCACCACGTTTAAGCAGCACCGCCTTACCGGATGCACCCACTGCCTCGAGAAGTCGGTAGTTTTGCATGTTTCTTGCGCCGATCTGCAGTACATCCGCATACTTTGCTACCAGTTCAACGTCATCGGTGCTCATTACCTCCGTGAAGACAGCAAGATTGGTCTCGTCACGAGCTGCAGCAAGCATTTTTAGACCATCTTCCTTGAGTCCTTGGAAGCTATAAGGGCTCGTCCTTGGCTTGAAAGCTCCCCCTCGCAACCCGGTTGCCCCGGCAGCTTTAACCGCTCTCGCAGTCGACAAAATCTGCTCTTCATTTTCAACGCTACACGGACCGGCAACAAAACCGACGTTGCCGCCACCAGCTGAGAAATCCAGTACTTTAATCTCACTCGGTTCTGGCTTCACCTCTCGACTCGCCATTTTGTAGGGAGCTGCAATCGGTACAACCGCAGAGACACCCTCGCAACTTTCGAGTGATTCTTTGAAATGCTCTCGCTTCTCGCCGATTGCAGCCACCACGGTTCGCTCGGTCCCAACAATGACATTCGACTTAAGCCCCAATTCCTCGACCCTTCGTGCCGTGGACTGAATCTGCTCGTCACTCGCTCCGGGCTCCATTACTACGATCATCTGATCACCGCTTTATTCTCTGAGTCTACTCGGTTGATTTCTTCCGTTTGGTTGCACATTGTCATCAGCGAGTCACGAATTGTACAACCCTCAATTCAGTGAAACCGAGGGACAAAAAGAGGGCATCGCTAACTGGGGCATGCACACGTCATCAACCCAATCAGCAGCCAGAACGAACATTCACTGATGCGATCCAAATCAATGCCTCTCTGGAAGACAGACAAGGACCTGTCAGTTCACATCGGCAGCTGACCGTTGAACCGTTCAGCATTTGAAAGGAATATGAGATGAGAAAGGAAGATTCGACTTAACGGCTTTACCGTTATGAGAAGTTGCCCCAATCACTCAGCCGTGAAAATAGCTAGCAACATGACCGATCTCAGCCCCGCAATTGAGCATTAACTGGAGTCCTAGCCACCCCGGACCCACGTTGTCCAATTCTTGACAAAATCTTCTGGTCGGACGCCAAATGATGCAACGAAAGACTGTTCAAATCCCTGCCCGTCTCCTAACAAACGCATCAGCGTATCAAAACTTCTGCGGTGTGTTCGGTCCAACATCGTTGAAACAATCATCCCACCAATGAGGTCGGTGTGCTCAGGGGATAGCTTGCCATCTAAAAATTGCTTGGCGTTCTCCATGGTGGCGAAAGCCTCGGAGAGATCTGCCTGCTTTTGCCGGACAGCATTGCGATCCCTTGATGCGCCTGCGTTGGTGGAGGAGGCAAGACCAGCCCCCTCAGCAAACCATCGAGGAATTCCACGACGCCGAGTCGCAACTGCCAAACTTACGAGAGGACTCGCAAGTCTCGCGGCGATCGCATCTTCATCTTCCTCCTGCTCACTGCACACCATCGAAACGTAAGCATCGATTCCGTCAAAGCTCCAATGACTTGTCCAGTCCGAAGGAACGGATCGGCTTTCTACCATCTTGGCAAATTCACTGTATTCATATCTTTTGGGGAAGACAAAGATCGATGCACGCCCTTTGAAGAACGCTTCCCCTGATCCACCTTTGACCACAGTCCTTGCCGTTTTCATCTGCGATTCAGCTAATCGGCCGACCAATTCAAGGGTTCCCTCAGAGACAGGTCCGGCGAGTAAGAAGTGATCCGTTTGCACCTTGGCAAGCTTTCCCGAGGATGCAGTCACAAGCTTGAGATGATCCTCGGATAACCCAGCGCGATGTTCGCTCATTTCCTCGGGACTTGCGGCAGCAGCCCATGCCAACTGGCTCATGACACGCAGGGGTTGAGTCGGACTATCACCGTCAAGTGTCGCACCCTCGTCGATCCAAGTTGAAATCAACTGAATCGATTCCTCCGATAGTGGTGGCCTTCCGCCCGATGGCATCCGTTGACCCACCATTCCCTTCAGCTTTTGCACGAGCAGGCTTTCGCTTGACTTGCCCGGGCTAACAATCGCACCACTGTCACCACCCTGTAGTAATTGAGCGAATGTATCAAGACGTAACCCCCCTCGAACTTGCATCGCATCAAGGTGGCATCCGTTGCAGTTATCAACCAGTAAAGGAGCAACATCTGCTGCAAAGCTCACCGTTTCTTGACCGGTTGCCATTTGCACTTTGAGATTCATGTTGACCGGAGTCGCTGGAGCAGGGCCGCCTCCAATCGGCGCGGCAGGGTCATCCCCATCAAATTTTGCGCCCGCATTGATCCAGTCTTTGAGTGTTTTGAGTTCTGCCGGAGTCACGCGACCACCTCCACGTGGCATATCACCCGTCTCAATCGTCTCGATAAGTCGACTACCGATTGTATCGCCCGCAAAAATAACAACACCTTCCGGAGGTCCTTTCATCAACGCAGCAAAGGTGGCGGTGTTGAATCCACCTTTGGTGTCTCGAATGTGGCACTGTCCACAACGCTGCACCAGAATCGGAGCCACCTCGTCCTTAAAACTCACCACCATCTGCCCCTCAGGTGGTTTTGTGGGTGTCTCGGGCTTGGGTGGTTTTGTTGGCTTTGGCGGTTCACTCTTCTCCGGCATCTCCTCTTTGAGCATCGGCTTCGTATTATCAGAGTCGCGATCAGACACACTCGGCTTGCGAAACGGTGGCAATGAAATCCCCTCAAACTGCAAAAGCGTATGCGCTTTTTCGATTCGCTGCATTGCCGGCCCCAAAGCCTCTAGCGCATCTTGGCCGCCTTTGGAGACTGCTACTTTAAGACGTTCCATCGCGACAATGATTTGTTGCCCTGATTCCTCAAAGTCCCCTGAAGCGTAACTCTTACCGGCGGCGACGATCGCCTCGTTGACTTGCTTGACGAGAAGTTGCTGGGACTCATTTAGTTCAG
>CAXQOB010000091.1:0-5560 GCA_964225475.1 Candidatus Nitrosopumilus sp.
CCTTGCAAGATGAATTAGAAAAAGTCACCGCACAACTTGAATCCGTACGAGAACAACGGCCCACCCTCATCAGCACTCGGCAACCCGAGGCTCAGAGCGAACTCGAGGCAACCCGAACCGAACTCCTCAACCCCGATGTATCGGATGAAGCCATCGCACCGGGTCGAGTCGCAGATCGAACCGTTCTCTTGGCTAGGGAAGTCAAACTGATCGCCGAACTGGAGATGCTGAAACAAGAAAAACTCAGCACAACAGCCAGGGAAGAATTGCTTGAGGCACGACAAGCCTCGCTGACACGTCAAGTTGAAAACAGCACGGCGTTGGCTAAAACACTGCAAACCGTTGAAGAGGCGATGCTGAAGCAAGAGGCTCAGCAGGCTGAGTCGATTGTCAGCTCGATGAAAAGCGAGATTCCCGAGAGTGATGTCGAAGCTCAGGAGCTGGTTCAGGAGGTCACGGCCCTGACGGATCAGTTTGATCGCGTTGCAGGATACAGCTCACAAATTGAGGAAGCTCAAGCGGATGTGGCGAATCGCCTGAAGCGTCTGAATGAAGAGTACCAACGCCTCTCGCAAGAATTTGAGGTCGACGGAATTGGTGCTGCGATGGTGCAAGTCGCGTTTCAATTGCAAGAACGCATCCTTGATCCCAACATCTACGCGTTACCCCGCAGCACTTCACTGCCTGCGGCAGATGAGGTCCGACTTGATGCGATTCGAGTCGATCAACAACTTCGTGATCATGGTGACGTTGAAAAACGATTTGCCTATCGAGACTCGGAAAACATTCAAAAACTGGTGGAGACCCGACGCGAGGTCCTTGAAAAACTTAAAGCACAATACAAACAGCTATTACCAGCGGCGATAACCTTTCAAGCCAACCGACACCAACTCGAACGTCGCATCACAGAAATTGAAGGGGCGATCTCCGAAAAACTGATTTGGCTGCGGAGCTCACCGACGATCGGCGTGCGAGATTTCGTTAACCTGCCTGACGGTGTTCGCTGGTGGTTCAGTGTCGAGCACTGGAATGAGTTTTGTAGTGGAGTCAGAAACGCGTTCAACTTGAACCCGGTACGATTCCTGTCGTTCCTCACGCTGATCATCGGCCTTCTTGTGCTCAAACCCAAGATGTTGAGCTGGATCATTGCCAGTGGCAACAGCGTTCGACGTGTCTCCACAGATCGCTACATGCTTTCGGTCGAAGCCCTCCTTTGGACAGCACTCTTTGCGTCGCCCACCGCGATTATCCTTGCTTTCCTCGGCTGGACGATGACCTACGCTGACGCTCCCAGTGCATGGCTGCAGAGCCTCTCCAGTGGACTCACGACGATCGCTCGAATCACTTTCGTCATTTCATTCACCGCAGAAATCTGTCGCCCCAAGGGGATTGGGAACGCTCATTTCGGATGGAACCAAGAAACCCTTAACTCGATTCGCAAGACGTTATTCCGTTTCGGTATCGTTTATATCCCGGCCGGGCTGATCGCCTGCAGCACGCTTTACGGTGAAACGGCAAGCTATGGTGATGGGATTGGCCGCATCAGCATGATGATCGCAAAACTCTGGATCTGCTTTCTACTTTGGCAACAATTCGGTGGAAAGCACGGCCTTGTATCGGTGCTCAAAGAAACCCAGCCCAATCGATTGCTGACACGCACTCGCATGCTCTGGTACCCACTACTTCTTAGTAGCCCTCTCTTCTTTTTACTTCTTGCGGCTCGCGGTTACGTGATCGCTTCGATCAACCTGAGCCATAGTTTTGCAGAAACCATTGGGGTCATCGTTCTCGGGGATGTTATCTACTGGATGGCACTGCGTTGGTTCTCAATTCAAGCCAAGAAACTTGCGGTAGCAGAGCGGATGGAGCGACTAAACGCCGCTCGGGAAGCAGCAGCCGCTGCAGGTGAATTGCAAGAGGGTGAAGAAAGTAGCGAAACTCTCGAAGTTCCGCTCGAAGAAGATGACTCATTGGATCTTGAAACAATCAGTCAGCAAACACGAAGTCTTGTTCGATCACTGATCGGTATTGGAATCGTGATCACCGTCGCGTCGTTATGGTCGAGCAGCTTGCCCATTGCGGAACGGTTACAAGAGTTTCGAGTTCCCCTGACCGACTTTGACCTTCTGGAAATCCTAAAGGGTGTCTTGGTGTTCGGTATCACCTGGTTGGTGATCAAGAACCTGCCGGGTGTCCTTGAATTATCTGTGCTTCGGGCCTCGTCTATCGAAGCAGGCACCAAATATGCCATCACGTCACTTTGCCGATATGCGATCGGTGCTATCGGCCTGATAGTGATCACCAACGTTCTCAATGTCGACTTCACTCAATTTGGATGGATGGCGGCAGCGCTCAGTGTGGGTCTTGGCTTTGGACTCCAAGAAGTCATTACCAATTTTGTCTGTGGCTTGATCTTGTTGTTTGAGAGACCTGTTCGGATCGGTGATGTGGTGACGATCCAAGGAACAACGGGCACAGTTACAAAGATCAGAATGCGAGCGACCACCATTACGAATTGGGATCGCCAAGAGTTCGTTGTCCCCAACAAGAGCCTGATCACCGACACAATCCTCAACTGGACACTCAGCGCATCAATCAGCCGAATCGTGATCACCGTTGGAGTGGCGTACGGAACGGATACAGATGAGGCCAGAGACATTCTCTTGGAAGTTGCAAATGGCCACCCAGTGATCATGGAGGACCCCGCTCCGATGGCAACGTTTGAACAGTTTGCTGACAGCACCTTGAATCTGGTACTTCGATGTTATGTACCTGACCTTGGCTTTAGGCTGCGAACCACATCCGAGCTCTACACCGAGATCAATCGCAAGTTCAATCAAGCGGGTATCGAAATTGCGTTCCCGCAGCAGGACATCCATATTCGAAGCGGAATTGACCACCTTGCAAACGCGGCAGGTAACACCAAAGCTGCGGGCTAACTCGTTGCATTAGACCGTCAATGACAACAATAACTTTTCCATTTCAGCCTCCTCAACAGCCACGCTCCTAGCGATTCCATCTCTCCAATGATTGGGTACTAAGATGCCTGCACCGTCCAATCCAATCCTTCCCGCAACTTGGGAAGTGCCTCAACTCTTCCGCGATCGACTCGGAAAAATGGTGGGTCGCCAAAGGATGATGACAACAGACGGACATCTGCTTTTGGTGCTGCATGCACCACCAGAACGCGACCACGATCAACGACAAGCACGATTGTTCTGGCGGAAACCAGATGGATCCTGGTCCAGTAACGCGAATGGCTCAGGGATTGGTTCACTGATCAAGCTCCTCGACGAGTATGACGCGAGACTCGACAAACTCGAAGAAAAAGAACAAATCGCCGACACCGCGAAAGATTATTTTGAGATCAATGAACGCCTTGCACCGTTACTGCGGTCCGTGACAAACCTACACACGGTATTGCAAGATGCGAGAAAGCAATGCCAAGAGGTTCGTGAATTGATTGATGCGAGGGATCGTAGTTACCAGATCGAGCGCAATGCAGAACTCTTAGCAACGGGGTGCAAGAACGGTTTGGATTACCAAATGGCAAGGCAAGCTGAAGAGCAAGCCAAAAGTGGCCACAAGATGGCGGTCGCCTCTCATCGACTCAACCAACTTGCAGCGTTTTTCCTGCCACTGGCGACGCTCTCGGGGCTCTTCGGTGTGAACTTGCAGCATGGACTCGAGAAAGCTCCCGCTCCCTACGCATTTCTTACCGTCACCTTCATTGCATTATTCATCGGAGCCCTGTTTGCTTATTCACTCGGACCGAATGAAAAGAGTTCCTCTTCCAATTGATCTCATTTTGAATCTGCAAATACAGACTGAGCGATTCGACTATTTCTGATCGCGAGTACGGAGATCTCAGGAACCTACCTTCAGACTCACGCTGTAATCCCCAACGTTATCGGAAAGTGAACCAACCGCATCGTTGACTCGAAAAAGCAACCAACTGTATTGGTCGATCTTGAATTCCTTTTCCTGATCGAGTGCGTGGATCTTGAGCGGCTGAAGGTATTCACCAGAATCCTGCATCGCATTGGGAAGAACGCAAACAAGTAATTGCCCTAGTGGGCGGTCTCGATGGTACTGCAGGGTCACGCCGGCAGGTTCACTTATCCAGGGACGCGTCGTTTCAGCAAGCGTAATCCGTCCCTCCGGTCGCAATCGAATCTTGATCCCACCGGGCACTCGAACTCCAACGGATTGCCAGCCCTGATCCGCTCCTACCGAAGTCTGAAGTGGACGCCCATCCCACAAGGGATCACTCATTGATAATTGAACGGTTTCTCGGCTCCAATCAAATCCGTAATCTAAATCATGACAGAGCAAACTCCACCTTGCCGATAAAATTGGCCACTGATCGCTGTAGGATCGCTGAACCTCACGATTGAATTCAGGGCCTGTCATCGATGCTTTTTCAGAGAGGGACAGAAGAAGAGGTTGATAGTCGGGATAACCTTGAAGAAGCTCGACAAAAGCCCAGCTCCAACCATAAGTTCCGACATCACCAATGAGATTAGGTTGGTAACCCATCACGGTTTCCAATGTCGGCACCTCCGCAGCTCGCCTCAACTGCCCCATGCGTTTAAATCGCCCCCAGTAGGGAACTTGCTCGCGATTCAGCGGGATCTTGTTTGTTTTCACCGAAGAACCCACACCCTGATGAAGGGCAAGTAAGTCAGCGGTGCCCTCCTGAAACCAAGTGGGACCTGCACCGTCAAATGCGGTGTACATGTAGGCATGAACACCCTCATGCAAAACAAGGTGTCTTGTGTAATACTCACTTGGCTGAGCCTTGACCCAAATACGTCGATTGAGGGCGTAACCGAACGGAAAATCAGGAACTTCCGTCGGTATCAATCCCTGCTGTCGAAACAGGGACACGTTTCGCATCACACACGCTTGAACTCGAAAATTTGACCGGTCAAATGAATCATCACCCCAAAAGGCAATCCACTGTTCGACGGCTTGATCAAAGGTAGCAACAATAGCGTTGACTTCATCGGTTGATTCTAAGTCGGTGATCAGGTCAAGGTATTTACCCTCGCTACGAGTCAGCGCATCATCTGCCCCAAAAACAGAAGTGACGACTGAAACCAGCCCAAAGCAACAGAAGAAGACGAATCGGTTCATTTCAATAATCTAACCCTGATCCATTACAGGCACGACCTCGATTACTCATGATTTTAAATCAACTTCCGCCGCAGCGATGCCACCTGCAACGTTTAACCTCCCTCATCACGCTTACCCTGCCGCTGATCATCGGATGCATGAGCCGATCCGAGAGCCATGTAGTGGTTTATTCTGCGTTGGACAAAGAATTCTCATCCCCAATCTTGCAAGGTTTTGAACGACGCGGTGAGCAGCAAACCGAAGTGATTGCCAAATTCGATGTCGAATCGACCAAAACGGTTGGCCTCGTCAACAAAATCATTGCAGAAAAAGATCGCCCCGTCTGCGATTTATTTTGGAATAACGAAATCCTTCACACCGTTCGCTTGCAAAAACTCGGCCTCCTACAACCACATTCGTGGAATCTTCCTGCACACTATCC
>CAXQOB010000092.1:0-7090 GCA_964225475.1 Candidatus Nitrosopumilus sp.
TAAACGATCGACACTCGCATCAACCGCCTGCAATACCAGGTAGGCCATCGGTTTTTCCTGCCAACCCGTTTCCCCGTCAATTCGTATCGATACAGCGGGGTTCATTGGCTGGAAGAAACCAATACCAAGCAGTTCAACTTTGCCATTGAACGACGCTTCGATACTCTTACGCAGCCTTTCTTGATAGTTGATGGTTGTCCACTGGCCGGCGTTAAATTCCGTATAGGAATCCATCAGGTACCTTGCGAATCCACCCGAGGACTGATCAATCGAGGCAGTGTGCTGCAGAGTAAGAATGGCGCCGAACGGCTTTGTGCCCACTCGATCACTACCATCCACGGCCAGCTTCAAATGTATTTCTTGCTGAACCAATTCATCGTAAAGGTCTAGCGTTCTTCTAATAGGAGCGCCGGCAGGATGATCCCCGACAACACGTGAAGCCGCTTGCAGCAGTCTCGGTTTGACTTCGGGTTTTGCCTGGGGGAGTTTTGACACCACACCTCTTGCAAATTCACCTAAATGGTAGCGTGCTTGTTCCTCCGACATGTTCAGAATGTCGGCACGTATGCGGTCAATTTGATCTGCGTTCTCCAAGCCCTCCGTCATGAGATCGTCGAGTGTAAGTGCCCCGAGATCACTAGCGCCCAACGCCAGACTGAACCAAACATCGTAAATCTGCATGCTTGCTCGTACGCGTCCCTCCTCCAATGCCTTTCGATAGAGTGTAGCCGCATCACGAAATGCTCGGAAAACCAGCTGACGCGCTGCATCGTAGGCTGCTGCGTCTTGCTCTCGTTCTCCACGGAATTGCATCCGATCGAATGTCAAAGCCGCCTTCAAAGTCGCGTGTTGCCACGCCTCTTGTTCGTTTTGGCTATTGTTGACTGCCGCTTCCGCGAGCGCGGTGGCGAGATCATATCCGTCCTCAACAATTTTTCGTACTTCGGAATCACTCCGTTCGAAACCAGCATCTTTCTGAGCCTCTCGGCTCCGCCAGTCACCACTGAGCCCTTGCCTCATCGTGCCCGCAAGGGTAGCCGCAACCGGTGCCTTGATCTCAGCGATTGGTCCCAGGATTGTCTCAATGGCTGAGCGTTCAAACGCCTGTGTGGAACCGTAACATGCCTGAAGAGCGCTCACGACACCAGGTAGTTCTCTACCATCGACGCCAATGTCGTCCAGCAATGCGAGTAACTCAGAAAGACGGTCAAGGTTTCGACTTTGCCAACCACGCGTCACCGGCGCCGACGGCCGCGTCCTTCGGCTGTAAGAGTACATCCAGGCACTTGAGCTCGTCGATGGCTGCGCCATTCTGGCTCGCATTCGTTGCACCCAGAGTTTTAGAAAATTCGTTGCTAACTCGCTGCTCATTGCCGACTGTCGCTGTATACCTTGCTTTAAAAGCTCGAGGGCAAGATCCGTTTCGTCAGCGATCAATGCCACGCCAATGAAAGCGTTAAAGGCCCTTCCCACGAGGCTTGGCTCAATTCTTTCCCGCCATTGCTGGTCTGGCATTGAACGGAGAAGTAAGACCGCTACCTCCGACACGCCGTTCTTCGCACCCTGCTCCTTGATTGCTTTTTCAGCTCTTGACAACAATCCAATGGTCAACATCCGTAAGGGAATTTTAAGTTGGTCACCCTGCAAACTCTCACGCAGTAGCAGCGTATCAACCGCCTCCTTCATCGTAAGAATTGCTTGCGCTCGACTTGCCTCGGGAAGTTTTTCATCCTCCAATTTCAAAGCTTTTAAAGCCACTGCCTGCAAGCCAACAGGAGCGAGAGAAGGGTGGTCAAACAACTCACGCAGCCAAGTGAGCCCGGGTCCTGGTGGAACTCTTGGCAGTAGATCGACTGCACGTCCCAAACTGTCAGACCGAAGGCCCGCATCCGCACTGGTCATTAACGCAACTTCACCAAAAAGTCCCCAGGCCTTCTCAACTAACTGGTCACCTTGTATGCCCCCGGCATCCGCTGCGCGCGCGAGGTGATACTCGGCATGCCCCTTCATCACAGTCGCGTCTTCGTCCGAACGAGCCGTCTCGAGAGATGGCATGAACTCGTAGGCTTCAATGGGTAAGTTCGCTGTCAATAGTAGCCGAACTGTCCGATCACGTTTTTCCTCCGTATCGGTTCCGAACCAAGTCGTTCCATTGCGAAATCGCTCGATCATAGGCTGTGTGCTGGTTTTTGTAGCAGCCTTTGACAGCAGTCCTGCCAATGCATCCACCTGCCAATCGGTCAACTCCGTTGGAGCAGCCTCCGATAGTCCGAGCACATCCTCCGGTATCAACTCAGACTGAGAGTTGTTAGTCCCTTGAATGAGCGCTGCGTAAAGCCCTTCCGCTTCTCGACCCGCGCGTAAAACCAACAAAGCCTTCACTGCGTCCCACTCAGCGGCCATTGCGTGGCGATGAAACCATTGAATAATTTCCTGATCCGTCGCGTCTTCAGCAGGCAGGCTCTCCGATACCAAACCAATCTTTCCACGTGCGTCCAGAACCGCCTCGGGTCGTCTCACGAAATTGACAGTTCGAATGTATCGCAGCAGCTGCCTCGGAGCACCATTGGCGGGATTCGTCGCTGTACGATTCTGCATACTCGCGGCAAGATCAACTCCCAGATCCGCGTAGTAAGCGATCATCGCCTGCTGCTCGTCAAAGGGGAGCGTCTTGAGCGTGTCAATTACCTTTTGTATCTCTGGGCTGACAGGCTTGGCGTTGGGTGTGCTCGGAGCCCCCGGCTGCGGCGGCGTCCCTGACGGTGGGGTGCTCCGTGTGGGGATGGGCGGTCTAGCATTCTGCGGAGGTATTGAAAGAGGGGTACCCACTGCGCTTCTCGTCGCCGGTTTCGTGAGTTTGATCGCCGGTCGAGAGATTGCTCCCTTGCTCGTTTGCGGTGCCGCTACAGACACTAACGCCGCCCACGGCTGTAATGCGAGCAAACCAAAGGCAAGAACAAATCGCGCCCAGTTGCTGTGAAACGGATTCAACCCCATATCGCAACGCCTTTTCATCACCACGACTCCAATTGCGCTTCCTGTGAAACCAACGCATCGATCACCTTGCCTTCGCTGCACAGCGGTTTTCGCCATGAAATGGAAAAGTTTGCAATGATTCAGTTTCATGATTACTTCTAACTTAATAAGTTTTTTTCAATTTAGTTTTATTCGGAACCGTAATCGATACGGCTACCAGCCCGAACCGAAAGGTCTCGGGATACCTGCTCCATCACCCGGTGGACCATCCTGCATCGGACCACGCCCGGGGCCCTTGCCAGGACGGTCACCCGGTTCCCCATCGCCCGGCCTTCTCGCCATCGGCGCCTGTCTCGGTAACGGTACGCCTTCTAACTGTTCCGCACTCGACTGCTCGAGGTTCAGCACTTGTTCGAGATTCCGTTTGATGCGTTCATCGCGATTCACCGAGCTGGTGTTTTCTCTAACATTAGTGTCCATCCCGCTTTTACCTTGGCCTGCACTGCTGACACTAGAGACCGTTTGTGTGCTCTGATCCTTGCCAACGCCCGAATGCTCAGCCAAGTACCGGTATTGCTGTCTGGCTGAATTGGCAACAGGCTTCCAGACCTCTGGAGAGCGACCCTCCTCCCGAAGCAGTCTCGCGCCGACATATTGCGCCGCGGCCAACTCTTCTCGAATCACACCCAGCGGGAGACGCGTCGTCTCGACGGTGGAATCGACCGACATCGCTCCAGCTCCGCGACTCGTTGTCGAAAGCCCCGTCTCCGCCTCAGTGACCCTCATATCCAAAAGCGCCTGGAACTGATCGATGCCATTAAACACTAAACCGCTTCGAACCATCGCACGCGCTTCCGCCCAGCGAAGGTATTCCATCAAATGCTGATCACGCTTTGTTACCGTTTTGGATGAAAGCCCTGGTGACTGAAGCGTCTCAAGAAAAGTCTCAATCGCATCGCCATACTTTTCCGTCACCAAACTCCACCGCTCAGCCGCAGCACCGTAGGCCTTGTCTTGCTGAATGCTCTTTTCGTTTACGACAACAGACAGTGGATGCTGTGGTTGGGATTGCCAATCAACACCAGCCAAAAACGCGTCGCGCCTAGCGGCAATTACCTCTAATTGGAGTTCGTAGGCACGCTCCTGCAAATTCTGAGCCTCCCCAGAAATTGACTCCGCTTCCGAAATTTTTTCAGCCGCCAAGTCACGCGCGAGCCATAGTTGCCCGGGACCATAATGGACCGACAACGCAAAAATTGGACACAGTAGCCATAACAACCACAACCATGACGCACGAATCATGACACCCCTCCACCACGCTGAAGCCCCATCACTGCCACTGCCTCTTCCTTTTTACTCGGTAAGCCTGCAAAACAGAGCGTTGGCAGTAACGTCGCTAGTATCATTCCAGAAATCACAAAGAGGATGAGTGCTGCGTCGCGTAGTCGCACGCTATCACCCACTCTCGGCTGCACCACGGCTAAACGATCCAACAATTCACTAGGGAGGTGCTGCTGATTAGCGTCAAAGTAGGTCCCACGAAGCTGTTTCGCCAAACGACGTAATGAATCCGCATCCTGCCTCGAAGCGTGCCCTGCAATGTTTGTGGCCGCATTGGTTTTACCCACACCGATTACCAATGTTTCTGCAATCGCTTTCGGGATCGCACGTATCGGCGAAGCATCCGTACTGTCTCCATCGCTAACAACCAATAACAGCGTCGAGTCATCCTGCCATTTTCGCGAATACTCGATTGCCTGTGAGACACTCGACGATAGAGCGGTAGGTCCTTGTTCAAATGCTGCAAAGATCGGTAGCCCATCAAACAGGTTGTTGACAACTGATTTATCAAACGTTTCCTCAATAATTGGCACCGCTCGCGTATACACTCCGAAGACCGTAACGCGAGTTTTCTCACCATCAATACGGTCGAGTACCGCTCGCATCACCTCACCGGCGCGAACCATTCGCTGCTGATCCTGTTCTTTTCCCGCAAACTGAGGTCCTGCATCCTCCAAAAACATACTCGGAGAAGCATCGAGGCAGACCAGAAGATGTTTGGACGCTTCAGGATCTGGCTCAACCTCGGTCACCGTAGCAGGCACCAACAGTAGGATCATCAGCCCCCAACTGCATCCCGCCAGTGCCAAGGACCGAATATACGGTTCTCCCTTCGCCCAACGGGCTGGAGACTCACTGGCACCAAAAACAAGTCGAGCGATTCGGTTAACGCGCTTTCGATGCATGGACTCTGCAAACGCAGCCAACGCCAAGATACAGATTGCGATAAGCGTTGCGGTAACCACGGGGTTTTCTACCATGGTGTGTGCCTCCATTTCAGAAGGCTGATCAACCAGATTAGCATCGAGCTAAGCGCCACGTACGCAAACGGCTCAAAGTAGTCTAGGGGGACTGAGGCCGTTGCGATGAACTTTGCTGGTTGCATCCGATCAATATGATCAAAAATGAGTTGGAGCCCATCCGAATTAGTGGCAAGAAAAGCTCCCCCCCCAGTATCCTCGGCGATGGTTGCCACGGCGTTTGGTATCGTGTCACTACCGATATGGATGTGGTACATCGTGATACCGGCGTCATTCAAGCGATTTGAGATCTCTTCGATTTGCGCGGCACCGTTGAGGTCGCCACTTGCTCCGTCTGACACCAGCACAAGCAATCGGTCACTTCGATTCCCTTGTACCCTACCCGACTGCCCACCGCCTGAGGCCAAGGCGAATAACTGCTCACGTGCGCGTTCCTGCCGCCACTGCTGAGAGGTAATGCTCTCATCCTCAACACCCTCGAGTCGATCCCCTTCACGCTGCATGTTGTCGGCGCAATACTTTAATGCCGACCCGATCATGGTACCGCCCATCCCACTAGGTTGATTACGCGGATTCGCAAACACCAAAGCGTTCCTCAACGCCTGCAGGTCTTTTGTAAGTGGTACCCAACGAAGCGGCCAAGATCCGAAAAGTGTGAGGCCGATCGCATCACCTTCCCTTGCCAGGGTAAATTGTTCAATCGCGGTCGCAGCACGTTCATAACGGTTCATGTCGCCCATGCCCGCACCCATACTCCCTGACACGTCCATGCAGATGGTAATGTGGGTTGCAACGCGATCACGATCGGGAACGCGAAGCACCTGAGGCCGTGCAACCATGACAATACCCATCGCCAGGATCAGCATCGGAAGTAAATCAAACAGACGTAGAACGAAGTGGAACGATCGTCGCGGAGAGGGCCGATCACCGTCAAACGGCAATTTGACAATCGGCCCCTCACGCCGCACCACCCACCATCCGATGATGGCGGGAACACAGAGGAGCAAAAGGAAAGACGGATGAACGAATGTCATAGCACCTCCCCCTGTGAAACACTTTCCGACTCCCTGACAGGAATCTTCTCATTCAAATCAATAGCACGGAGGATTTCCAACAATTCGGTCGAGCTATGGTCGGAATTCTTCCTTGCACCAGCGTGTAGCATTTGCTCAAGTCTAAGAATGGCCTCAAACGAATTTTCGTCACGGCGCAACACAGGCACGGAATCAATCACAGAACCAGAAAGCCCGAGCCGCTCCTGCCAATACGCATAAAGCAGCAATTCAAACTCTGCCTTCTCCTCGTAGCTCAAACTGGAATCGTTCGCCTTATTTGCAATGGAAAACAACCGTTCCGTAATCCCTGGCTCCGATACTCTGCTGATCTCAACTGGTGCGTCTTGCCTCTTAGTCCTGGCCAGAAAGTACCCTAAGGGGACCAGGCCCCACAGCACACCCAGGGTGATCAATGCGGTTCGGTAACCCCTGGAGATATCGAAGGCAGGATCCTCTATTTCGTAAAGATTCGTCCCCCGTTCCGAAGGTAGATCCGACACGACATCAACCCACAGGGGACCAATCCCCCGGATATCTCCCCCATCGCTTTGCCCAGCGAGTGTAAGTTCCTGGGCCAGGTCGAACCGGCCGGCCTCCATTCCAAAAAAACGGAGGTCGTAACGATACAATTGCTCCTCCACCTTTGGCTGATCATCCGATAGCTCAAGCCTAACGAATACGGGCCCATCGCCGGACTGGTTGGCTTTAGCTGCTAGGTTGGGACTCGCATGATAAAAC
>CAXQOB010000093.1:0-24680 GCA_964225475.1 Candidatus Nitrosopumilus sp.
AGCGAGGCTGCCTTTTCAAATTCCAAGGCTTCCGCGGCGGCAAGCATCTCTTGCTCCACCGCCTCTACATACTCCACAGTAATATGCTGAGACTCCGCAGACTCTTTGGCGGCGACGGACGCTTGCCGCCTTTTTGCGGCATCCATCTCAATGCCTGCTTTAACCGCTTTTCGGATCGTTTCAGGAGTGATTCCGTTTTCTTCATTGTATTTCTGCTGAATGGCTCGGCGACGCTCCGTTTCGTCAATTGCCAGCCGCATTGCCTCGGTGACTTTATCCGCGTAGAGAATCACTTTTGAGTTTGCATTTCTGGCAGCTCGCCCAATGGTTTGAACCAAACTAGTTTCGCTCCTCAAAAAGCCTTCCTTATCAGCATCCAAGATTGCGACCAGCGAAACCTCCGGCAGGTCCAAACCCTCCCTTAACAAGTTGACGCCCACGAGACAATCAAAGCATCCCGTTCGAAGATCCTTGAGCAATTCCACTCGTTCAAACGCATCTAATTCACTGTGTAGCCATCGACAACGAACATTCTGTTCTTGGAAAAAGGTCGCGAGATCCTCAGCAAGCCTCTTCGTTAATGCGGTGACTAAGACACGTTCGTCTTTTTCAGCTCGCAGACGGATTTCATCTAATAAGTGCTTCACCTGACCACGCGCCGACAACACCTCCACGACGGGATCAAGCAAACCGGTGGGTCGAATAATCTGCTCAACGACTTCACCTTGGGTACGCTCCAACTCATAGTCCGCTGGAGTCGCACTGACAAAGCAGATCTGCTTAGCTCGTGTTTCCCATTCCTGGAACTTGAGTGGCCGATTGTCCAGCGCGCTTGGCAACCGAAAACCATGACCGACCAGTGTTTCCTTACGACTTCGATCCCCCGCATACATGGCTCTTACCTGAGGGATTGTCACATGAGATTCATCCACAAACGTGACAAAATCGTCGGGAAAAAAGTCGTAGAGCGTATCGGGCGTGGCTCCAGGTGGCTTTCCTGAAAGTGGTCGGCTGTAATTCTCAATTCCAGGACAGTGACCCACCTCAGCGAGCATTTCCAGATCGAATCGAGTCCGAGCCGCCAACCTCTGCGCTTCGAGTAGTTTCCCCTGAGACTGAAATAATTCAAGCTGTTCTGCAAGCTCTCCTCGGATGACCCTCAGCGCCTGTTGGATCCGATCCTCGGGCATAACAAAATGCCGAGCGGGGTAGATGTAAACATGATCAAGATTTCGAATCGTTTCGCCGGAAACTGGTTTGATGATGGAAATCTGCTCAATCTCATCACCCCACATTTCAATTCGATACGCAAACTCCTCATAACTTGGCCAAAGCTCGATAGAATCTCCCCGAACCCTGAACTTGCCTCGCTCAAAAGCAACATCATTGCGTTCATACAAAACATCGACAAACTTCATTAAAAGGTGATCTCGTCGTATCTGCTCACCCCGATGAATGGGAACAATTAACTCCTTGTAGTCCTTGGGAGAACCCAACCCGTAAATACTGCTCACAGATGCAACAATCACGACATCGCGCCGGCTGACAAGCGAACTGGTCGTAGCTAAACGTAAACGATCAATTTCTTCGTTGATCGATGCATCTTTTTCTATGTAAACATCACGTTGAGGAATGTACGCTTCGGGCTGATAATAGTCGTAGTAGCTAACAAAGTAGTGAACCGCATTCTCCGGAAAAAACTCTTTGAATTCACTGTATAGTTGAGCTGCCAGTGTTTTGTTATGACTGAGCACCAAAGCCGGTCGACCTAGATTGGCGATCACGTTTGCCATCGTGTAGGTTTTCCCCGTACCCGTCGCTCCAAGTAAAACTTGTGTGGATCGACCCTCCTGAAATGCACGTGTCAGCGCCTCAATCGCCTGCGGTTGATCACCTGCAGGAGGAAAGGGTTGTTGAAGATGGAACTCGGCTGGCGGCAATGAATCCGGAGGATCACCGTCAGATGGAAGACTCGACATCGAATTTCATTCAGGGGGGGGGTGAAATAACAAGTAGCAAAGTTAGGAGCAAATCGCCGCTAGTAGAATAACAGAATCTTGTGACGAACTCTTTGAGGCGGAGAGATGTTGGCCCAGCATCGCGCGAAAGGAACAACCACACGATCCAGTAGAACATCATGGTGTTGAGGACAAGACGATGTTCCACTGCTCACATCGTAGCTGGGCGTCTATCGCCACGCGGAATAACACGGAGGATCAGGTCATTCAAAAGCCGGGCCAATTGAAACGACGAACACCGCCTATCTTTTCTTTCATGGTTATTTTGAATTCTGTCTCTCACTCAGCCGATGAATCGTATCACCTACAATTGCAATCACTTTGATTTTTTCAATTGTTTTTGGTCCCACGCCCCGTACCTTCTCAAGTTCGCTGAGATCTTCAAAATCACCGTGCTGATTTCTGTATTCGATGATCCTTTTGGCGAGAACCGGCCCGATGGTTGGTAGCAGGATGAGCTCATTTTCCTTAGCAACATTAACATCCACATCAATCAACCCACGGCCCTGCCTCCTGCGATTCTTGTAAATTTCAGTGGTATTACTCAGTTCACCACCGGGGCGCGAATCCCAACTGATTCGGGTAAAAACCAAAGCCCTATAAGCAATCACCAATCCAACGCAAACGCAAAACCAGCGATGCACACTTGTATGCTTATTGTGACTTGAAGTGTTTTTTATTTTGAAACCTGCGATTCCTGATACTTTGGCATTAGTTGCTTTCCATAATCGCACTCAGCCGGGTGGAGGCAACACGATTAAAAATCATTTCCGCCATTGCTTGCTTATGACCATTCAGCGGAATCCACACAACTTGACACCTCCAAAGATGCATCGAGCGAAGAAACGCTATGATCCCTTTCAACTAATAAATTAAAACAGAAATACACGATTCATTGGTCAAATAAGAATACTGCTCGATGCCCCGCTGAATCAAAAAGCAATTCAAGGTACGATCGATGCTGATTGGAGAGTCCGCGTTAAGCAGGCATCCTGATTGGAAATCCTTTGGCCTCAAGTTGGATTTGGAGAGAAAAAGGATGCTCATCAAGTTTGCTAAGTCCGGGCAGGATCATGAAGTCAATTAGCAAGCTTTTGTAAAAAACCGTTCCTCAACTAAGTTTCTATCGCATGTCATCTTTTTCCAATCAGAACGAGGCCGCAGGCAATTCGAATGCAGATCCGCATAAGCATCGACTTGACTATCAACCGGTGATGGTTGATGAGTGTTTGGAAGAAGCCACACGTCGTCTGATTCGTCTCGCTATCCAAGAGGATCTAAGCAACTCACTCGATTGGACAACCGTTTGTCTTATCGACCAACATCAGATCGGAGCGTGTAACGTTGTAGCAAGGGAAGAAGGTGTCGCATGTGGAATGGCTCTCGCAAAATGGATTATCGATGAAATGGACGTGGACCTCACCGAGTCTTGCCTCCTTGAAGATGGAGCAAGCTTTCAATCGGGACAAACACTCATTGAACTTCAAGGAAATGTACGAGATCTTCTTACAGCCGAGCGAACCATCCTGAATCTGCTTTCCCGACTCTGTGGTGTAGCAACCTTAACGGCTCGATATGTCAAAGCAATGAGCAGTGAGACCACTCGATTGTATGACACCAGAAAGACGACACCTGGCTGGCGATTACTTGAAAAGTATGCAGTCCTATGTGGTGGTGCACACAATCATCGCACCGGACTGCATGATGGATTTCTCATCAAAGATAACCATCTTGCACTTGCAGGCACTGCCGCCAAACCACTTTCTGTCGCGGAGGCTACTGCACGAGCGATCCACTGGCGAGACAACTCCGTTAAATCGATGCAAGCTCCAAGCATCGTCGAGGTCGAAGTTGACAATCTGGAGCAACTTCAAAAGGTTCTACCTGAACTTCCAAACATTGTGCTTCTCGATAATTTCTCCTTGGAGCAACTCGTCGAAGCCGTTGCTCTTCGAGATCAAATCAGCCCATCCGTGGAACTAGAGGCATCAGGAAATATTCGCATTGAGACCATCAGGGGAGTGGCTGCCACAGGGGTGGATCGAATCAGCAGCGGAGCGCTCACCCATCAAGCGACTTCGCTTGATCTGGGACTGGATTGGTTTCCCAATCCCAAATAGCCTCGGCGAAACAGTCCTAATGGACCTCCAAGTCACTCATCATTCGCAAGCATGAAGTAGTAGACGAGCGTCATGATGGATTGAATTGTCCCAGCCACATACGTTAAAGCCGCCGCATTGAGAACCTTTGCGACATAATGTTCCTCGCTTGCGTTAATCATCCCGTTTGCAACCAGTGCTTGCCGAGCCCTGCGGCTTGCATCAAATTCGACCGGAAGATTGACGACCTGAAAAGCAACGACCGCAGTGAAAAAGACCACACCGAGCATCATCAATCCGGTGATCCCAGTGAAAAGTCCGATCATGATCAGCATCATACCCGTCCCGGATCCGAAATTAGCGGAGGGTACCGCGAGATTCCGTATCACCAACGGCGCATAAGAACTTGCGTCTTGCAAAGCATGCCCGGCCTCATGGCAAGCAACGCCAACCGAGGCCATCGAGTTTCCTCGGTATACCTTGGAGCTTAACCGCAAAACTTTGGAGCGTGGATCATAATGATCCGTTAATTCTCCACCGATTTCCTCGATGCCTACACCTGTTAATCCCTCTCGATCAAGCATTTGTTGGGCAGCTTGTGCACCGCTGATACCTGTGGGTATCTCGCTCATTTGCTTGAATGCAGATTTCACACGCCATTGTGCAACAAATCCAAGCAACATAGCAGCGAACATTAAAAGGTAAGCAGACACCATAATCCTATTCTCTCCTGTGGAAAAGAATTCAGCCAAAACGACAGTGGGCAAACGCAGAGCAGTTAAAGCGAAGCAACTTTTGGACCAAAGAGCAACAACAATAAAGGATAGCCAACCAAAAACACCAACTGCTCAGTGGAATACCTCGGATACACCCGTACGAGGTCGCACCTGAAATACGAAGGATCCGGTATTCAAGTGAGCAAGCCGAGAACCAGTCCATCAGGGGTGCGATAGAAAACCGGTTCTGTGTGGTTCAATCACTCAAAAGCCAAAGATGTCACTCCCTAGCAGCGGGTGTCACCTTCATTGTGACCGTCTTTTCACCTCTCTGAACAACAATCGTTACCTCCTCACCTATTTTTAGAGCCTCAATTGCGTAGGTGTAGTCGTAAATATCTTCTATTTTTCGCCCGGCGAGCTGGACAATGATGTCACCTCCTTGCACACCTGCCTTCGCAGCAGGACCTTCTTTTGAAACCCCACTCAACTTTAATCCTTTGACATCACCAGCAACATAGTCCGGAATTGTGCCGAGGAATGCAGTCAGTCGAGCTCTGGGTGCATCTTTACCAGCAGCATCGCCCTCGTTCAATTCGAAAACGGGAGGTTTCTCGGAAGTCAGAATACCCCGGGTGATTAAGGCCATTAAATTTGCAATTTTAGCGGCACCCTCGTAATTGAGTTTGTCCGGTGTATCACGAGGAGTGTGATAGTCTTCATGCGCACCTGTGAATGCCGATAAAATTGGAACCTGCCTTCCCACGAAAGCGGATGTGTCCGTGGGGAGACGAGAGCTGGCTTTATCTAGTTGTATCGGCAAACCCACTGGTAGATTTCTTCGTTGAACCTCTCCAGCAAAGCCGGGTGAAGAACCAATACCCTGAACCACAAGCTTTTCCCTCAACCGACCCACCATGTCGAGATTCAGGTAGGCAGCGACGGCCTGAGTTAGAACACTCTCTTCCGCTGATGCACCGTGTGCGTGTGCAACTTCAACAGCTTTTGAATCGGCATCCTCTTGCTCCACTGGTGTTTTCGGCCGATTGGCATTTGGGTAGAGATTGTAAAAATCCTCAACAAAGGCCTTTGACCCAAACAGCCCCAACTCCTCACCGCTCCAAGCTGCAACAATGAGATCCCGTTGACTTCGAAGTTTGCCCTCCTTTTTCTCTGCAGCGAGGTATTGTGCGATTTCTAACATCGCAGCAACACCACTCGCGTTATCATCGGCACCAAAATGAACAAGACCCGCTTCCTCTTCCCCCGCAAGTGAGCTGCCGCCTCCACCAACGCCAAGATGATCGATGTGAGCGCCTACCATCGCAACTGGATTTTGATGATTGGCTTTCTCACCTGCGGGTAATCGGGCCAAAACGTTACGCCCCTCACCGGTTCGTCGCTCAATCACGATTTCTGCTGAAACTTTGGCGGCCTCAACTGCAAAGCCCATCATGAGTGAGCCATCATCCAGAGAGGTTTGTAACTCCGAGATTGTCTCACCCGATGGCTTCAAAATTCTCTCAGCAACTTCATTCGTCACACTAACAGCTGCAATGCTTACACTGGCCTGCGAAGCATCTTGATCAAAGCGAATCAGCTGGTTTTTCACCTGACTGTTGGGGCCTGCCACAAAAATAACACCCCGTGCTCCAAGATCTCGTGCGATCGTTACTTTACGACGAGGTGAACTGTATCTGGCCATACGCTGACGCGTTTCCGGTGATATGTCCTGAGGTAAATCTCGAAACATCATCACCCACTGGCCGGCAACGTTCAGATGAACATAACTATCGTATTCTTGACCCTCCTCTTCCGCGGGCACCTGCAAGCCGTAACCGGCGAAGACAACACCCGTCTCTGGTAGCTGACCCTGTTTGGAAAACGATAAGGGCACGTAGTCTTTCTCCAGTTTAAGCTTTTGATCACCAACTAGCATTTGGTTGCCATCAATTAGACGGGACCCAGCGGGAAACTCAAAAGTGTGAAAGAAGGTCCCGTTTTGACCGGCTGGCTCAAAGCCCAAACTCTCGAGGTATGCAGCCACATAGGCGGTGGCACGCCTCTCACCCTCCGTGCCGGTTAACCTGCCGCCCAAATCCATTCGGGTTAAAAAATCAACGTGCCTCATCACATCTGCCGGTCGGAAGTCAGGTGATGAAACCTCAGCTGCAGCCAAAGCCGCATCTCGGTCAGTAGAGGTCTTTGCATCACCCAATCCGAGCAGTTCGCGGGCGGAAGCATCGTCCCAGTCGGCAAGAAAAATTTGAGACTGCTTCTGAGGAGTTCGAGTAGACGTCCACGAAATCTGACTTCCGTTTGGAAGGAAAACGGGCAGGCCGTCGAATCCATCCGTGTAGCTGACTCGAACCGGTTCTCCCTCACCATCCGCACGAACGAGGTAAAGCTCGAAATTTGCGAAGCCGTGTCGGTTAGTGGTGAAAATCAAGTAATCCCCACTGGGATGAAAAAACGGCGCCCAACTCATTGCACCGATATTTGTTAGACGCCTTACATCGGAACCATCGGTTCGCATCGTAAAGATCTCAGCGGAAGCACCGTCTTCAGAAAACCTTCTCCAGCAAATCCGCTCTCCATCAGAGGAAAAGAAAGGTCCACCATCATAGCCCTTGATATCTGTCAACTGTCGGACGTTGGTCCCGTCCGCATTCATGATATAGATATCAATCATGTAGGCTGGATCGACTTCAAACATTTGTTTGGCACGGCCGGTGAGCGGTTTGTCGTAGGCAGCTCGATTCGATGCGAAAACAATCTGAGATCCATCAGGGCTGTAACTGGCTTCCGCATCGTAGCCCACGGCGTCCGTCAACTGACGATACTGATCTGTACCAACGACGGTTTCGAAGAGCTCAAAAGTAGAATCGTAATCCCAGGCGTAACGACGTTCTTTCCCACTCTCCCGCAGTGCAATTTCATCTGCCTGCTTCTTGCGCGCCTCAGGATCCCTCTGCGTGCTGGCGAAAAGGACCTTATCTCCCTTTGGATGAATCCATGCGCACGTGGTTTTCCCGAACCCCGGAGACACTCGTACAAGGTCACCGGTTTCAAAATCGGTTAGGTAAATCTGATAGAAGGGGTTGCTTGGGTCCCTCTCACTTTGAAATACCATCTTAGAGCCATCAGAGCTGAAATAACCTTCCCCTGCTCGGCGACCTTCAAATGTAATCTGCCGAGCATTCTTCAGCAGCTTAGATTCTAAAACTGCCATCTGCTCAGCTGACGGTTCCTCCGCACTTAGAAGAGGCGTTGTCACGAAAGCGAATCCTATCGTGGTCAACGTAAGCAAGAAACGCATGGTTACGATTCGATTGACGCTGCGACTCATCTTCTCTCTTACCCTCAATAAAAACTCTTTGTTTTTCGGAGATTGGCAAAGTCATACCCGGATGGATTTGAACTACCATTGCTCCATCTTACCATCTGCTGCCCACTCCAACCGAACACGATGATGACATCAAGCAAGTTTTGCACTTACGCCAACGCATTTACCAGTATTTGAACGCGGCAACTTCACCAAAGGAGGACACAGAACCGTTTGTCAGAGTGAGATTCAAAAGCTGAAAGACAATACCGAGCCGCGGAGGAAAATGATTAACTTGCCACCAAGCAGGTCACACGCGAAGTCAGGTTATCAACACCACCACTCACCGGGATTGCGCTAACCCACTTCTCAATTCAACCGACTACTCGGGACTAATCCTTGAGCTCCTCGAAGACAAATCAAACCGTCGGACCACTCAGCAAAGCAGGCCCGGCGATCACGTTCTGAAGTGAAGGTTCGGACTGTTTGAATACGGAAACGAATGTCATCTTTCACTAGACCTGATACGTGCCTGTACTGAACATCCGACGGAGACGCCTGGGAGTCTTCTGAAGGGGATTTCAATCGTGCCATCGCTTCGAACCGATAAACTTGCAACCATCCGGGACGCTGGACCGCAACAAGGCGAACGTTGCTTATTTTTGCCGTGTGCCCGTAAAAGCCGGACTCCGAAATATGCTTTCGGATTGCAACCTCCATGTCACGGTCACCGCACCAATCATTCCATCGCTGCTTGAGATGTTGAAACCAGCTTTTCATGTCAGTGTGTCTATTTCTACGGGTCGAATCGTTCCTAGCTCATTTTACGCAGCTGTAAAGTTTTCTCGTAATTGACGAGCAACTACACCGTCAGCAGAAGTTGTGGAGCTGCGAGATCGACGACAATCTTCCCACACCATTCCTAGCGGGCTCCAAAGCTCTGGTGACTCCTGCGATTTGTAACGGATATGTCCCAACTGCTGAATTATGCCCTGTCTACCTCGGTTTTGACCGCGAAACTCTCCCGTGAGAACACAATGGTGATGAAGCATGACCTCAAAAGCACTCAAAAAGAGAGCAAACTTGAATCCTTCATCAAAATAAAAAAAGGCCAACTGCACATCACAGTTGGCCAATCAGGGCAACGAGAGAATGATTTCGTGAATCAGTCTACACTCAAGTCGAAATCACCAGTTAGGTCGCGCCAAACACAATGAATATGATTCGCCGGATTACCTGCTGGGTCCGCCTGCGTATTCACAAATTCAATCAAAAATTTCTCTCCTCGAATTCGATAATAATGGCCGACACCAGGTTTCATTGCGCCTGCCCACGCGAAATGAACATTCTTCCATCCCGACTTCTTAATTGAGTCTCTTCGCTCCTTCGCTACAGGATCAGCGACGGCACCGACATAGACATCAACGAGTTTCTTCAGCATTAACTGCTGCTTTAATTTCAAACCAGAGAAGGGGATCCCCTCTGGATCACCAACCTTTGCTTGTGCATCGCCAGCAAAACGGATCTCAGCGGGCGCTTCCTCCGCAATCACTGCTTGCTTCAACTGTTCTGTGGACAGATCGTTGACGAGGCGAAACGCGATCTCCTCCTCACCCCGCAAAACACGCGTCCCTTTGCCCAATGGACCTGTCACCTCGTTCTTAACAATTGAAGGATTAGAGGCAAAAAACTGAGGTGTGCTATCAACCACTTTTCCACCACGACAGACGAAATTGAGGGAAACATGGTGACCCTCAAAGCTGAGTCCCCATGCATCAGCATCACTTGGTTCTCCAAACAAAGTAACGTAGTACATTTCAGGATCACGCGCCCAATTTCGATCCTCGCCCTCCATCTCACGAAGGACACCCTCCAGCATCATAATTTTGTTGGTCTTGTCATAACCTGCTTCACTCAGTGCAGCACGAACAAGACGCAACGCCGCGGTACGTTGAGCATCATTCATCTCACTAAGAACCAATCCCTTACGTGTTTTCTTCGGGATGAAGTGCCAATCGACTCGCTTGGGCGAATCGTACGGCAGCATCGCTACCGCCTTCTGGTCATCTTCAAGCGTTGCAAGGAATGCATTTGCAAAGACACTCATCTGTTTTCCCGGCGGATCAGATCGCTTCATCGCAACAAAAGACCCAACTAAAATACAGGCAAGGAGAACGAACCCATTCAGTTTTCGCATCGCATCACTTTCAACAAATCGAGGGAAGGGTAGGGCGGTCAGGGGAAGGGACAATTATTGAAGAAGGTAAGGTTTAACTGCCGCCGATTCCACGCATGCATGGAGGTCACGGACAATCGTGGACCTTTCGTTCTGTGTAATCACTCCGATGAATTTTGGGAAGTTTCACAAGAGACTGAACTCAATGTTTTGTGGCGCTGCCAAGTCTCGGTCACTGCCGATGGCGGTGACCGAATCATGTTCGAGCTTCCTTCCCAACCAGAGGAGGTGAAACTATATCATGCATCGGGCAGGCGTTCTATCATGCCCCCCGGTTTGGCACCCAATCGCACGCACGCAAAGCCCGGATAAGAAAGGGAGTCGAAGTTGATGGAGGCGAGTATTGATGTAGGAAGTGGAATACGAGAACGAATTACGGATTACACCACCCAGCCAGCTTTTTTCTGTTTAAAATCTGCCGACCAAAATCTCTTTGACTGCCCTGCGTCAGCAGAGATCAAATTAACGCAAACAAGACCTCAGCGAGTTGTTCTAACAACACCAATTGCCGAAATACGCAAATCCATGAGTCCTGTGACATAAACTAGGGCTCAGCAGCAAACAAAGAACTCATCGATCAAGATTCCTAATATTGGATGCAGCTGCTTGCACAGAGCCAATCGCCAAAGGTAGCGTGTCGGGCAAGCAGAGCCACGCTCCTCGGGTCCGTTACCCCAATAACAAAACTTCACATACAACTCCCCCCGTAAGCTCCATGGCTGTACCAAGAACACCAGAACCTAAACCGGAAGACCCATATCGTGAGGCGATCGAATATCAAGCAATGGATCATTCGATCGTGAATCGCCGATTTGTAGAAGAGCTGCTAATGGGTGAGGTTGGCCCGAGGGTGATCGACCTAGGATGTGGGCCCGGTGGAATTCCAATCGAACTTTGCATGCAATCTTCAAGCGTCGAAATCCTGGCGATTGACGAAGAGCCGGAGATGCTGGATCTTGCGAAACGTGATATTGATGCAGCTGGATTTCTTGAACGAATCATGCTCGCTCAGGGTGATGCGAGCGATTTGGATTGGCTTGATGAAGACTCCGCTGACACTATCATCAGCAACAGCCTTCTTCACCACTTAGACTTTCCGGAGAAGGGACTCGCTACCGCGGTTCGACTCGTGAAACCTGGTGGAAGGATTTTTATTCGAGACTTGGCTCGACCGACTCAGGAATCTGAGATCGAGCAACTGGTAGCACAGTATTCCGGACAGGAGTCGTTGCAAGCGCAGCAATTATTTCGACAATCATTTCATGCATCCCTTACGATTGAAGAGATTACGACCATGTGTGAATCCCTCGGGATCTCAGGTGAACACGTGCAAATGACCAGTGATCGACATTGGACAATCAATTGGATCAAACCCTAGGGGGGCGCAAAGACACTCAGCTTCCCAATGCCCGTTCATTCAAATTTCCCATCCAAATAATCATGCGAACGTATCTCGAGTTACTGGACGAAGTCCTGCACCACGGCCTAGACCGCGACGACCGCACCGGGGTGGGAACACGCGGCCTTTTCGGGCGACAGATTAGATTTGACCTCGAGCAGGGTTTTCCGCTGCTAACCACCAAAAAGGTTCACCTCAAATCAGTCATCTACGAGTTACTGTGGTTTCTCAGGGGGGAAACAAACATTGAGTGGCTGAAAGACAATGGCGTCTCGATCTGGGACGAGTGGGCCGATGAAGACGGAAACTTGGGTCCCGTTTACGGGCGTCAGTGGCGATCTTGGGAAAAAGCAAATGGCGAAACCGTCGACCAAATCGCTTGGGTTGAAAAAGAAATCCAAGAGAACCCTCAGTCAAGGAGACTCATTGTCTCTGCGTGGAATGTTGGCCAGCTTGATCAAATGGCACTCCCTCCCTGCCACCTACTGTTCCAATTCTATGTAGCAGGTGACCGACTCTCTTGCCAACTCTATCAACGAAGTGCCGATATCTTCCTAGGAGTGCCATTTAACATTGCCAGTTATGCACTCCTTACAATGATGATGGCGAAACAAACTGGACTTCGGCCGGGCGAATTTGTGCATACCTTTGGTGATGTGCATCTTTATCGAAACCATTTTGAGCAAGCAAAGGAACAGTTATCTCGGCATCCTCGGCCACTTGCCAAGATGCACATCAACACGAAAGCAAAATCGATTTCAGACTACCAGTACGATAACTTTGTTCTCGATGGCTACGACCCGCACCCAACCATCAAAGCTCCAGTTGCCGTCTAGAACCTCTCTCGCTACCTATCGAACTCTGCTGCCTCGGCACACCCCAACGTCGCTAAGACCGAATTACCCCTAACTTCGCATCGACCCGTACCTTCACACGACTGCAACCTGCGTGGCACGACGACCAAGATGAATGGACCTCCTGAAGAAACAACACAAGACCCAGAAACGGGAAACGGCCAGCAGGAAACCAACCGACCCCCACTCACCGCGTTACTGGCAATTTCCGAGGATGGGATTATTGGCAACCAAGGAGATCTTCCTTGGAGATTGAGCAGTGACCTGCGACGATTCAAGCGTATCACCATGGGGGGAGTCCTCATCATGGGGCGAAAAACCTACGACTCGATTGGTCGTCCACTCCCCGGACGCACTACGATTGTGGTAACGCGTGACCCTGAATGGACTCGCGAAGGTGTCTTGGTGGCTTCCAGCCCCTCGGATGCCATCAGAATTGCGGGAAACCAGAAAACTTTTGTTGTTGGCGGGGCGGAGATATACCGACAAATGCTTCCATCCTGCGACCAGGTCTTGCTTACTCGCGTCTTGGCGCCAGTCACGGGTGACACGCGAATTGACCTGAATTTGTCGGATTTTGAAATTACCGACCGCACAAAACACCCCCCGAGTGAGCGGGACGAATACGCAACCGAATATATCGAGTATTGCCGAAAGAAAAGATCGTAAAAATGCACCATCGTCCCCATTGAGCAAAAAGGGGGCCGAAGGGTATATTTCGGGATTCCTGAGCCAAGGTTCTGCGTCGGTAATAAATCTGTAGCAGAACTTTGCCATACATTTGAGACACGGAACTTGTACCGGAGCTAGGCCATGCCCCGTCTGATGGGCGTCGATATTCCCAACGATAAGCAGATTCAATATTCCCTCACCTACTTGTTTGGTGTGGGATTGAACGTAGCAAGAGAAGTTTGCGAGAAGTTGGGAATCGATCCAACTCGTCCCGCGAGTGAAATCCAAGAGGAAGAACTCGGGCGGATCGCGGCATTACTCGAGCGAGACTACACGGTTGAAGGTCCATTGCGTCGGCAGGTGGCCCAGAACATCAGCCGTCTACGAGAGATCAAGAGTTATCGCGGGATGCGACATCGAGCCAGTCTTCCAGTTCGAGGCCAACGGACCAAGACAAACTCGCGAACCCGAAAAGGTCCACGAAAAACCGTAGCCGGCAAAAAAGGTGTAAAGGATCTTCGATAGTAATCGGAGCATCACACATCGAGTTTGAGTTTTCATTGAATATCTAACCAGCATGAGACTTTGCAGTGGCAAAGACCAATAAAAAAAAGAGAGTACGTCGCAATGTCAGTAATGGCGTTGCTCACATTCACGCCACGTTCAACAACACGACCGTGACCATCACCGATCCAAAAGGTGACACGTTGTGCTGGGCGAGTGCCGGAACCAGCGGGTTCAAAGGTAGCCGCAAAAGTACGCCGTTTGCTGGTCAGTGTGCTGCCCAACAAGCAGCCGAAAAGGCAACAAAATTTGGCATGCGAGACGTGGAAGTCAGAGTGAAAGGTCCTGGCTCTGGCCGTGAAAGTGCAATTACATCGCTTCAAGCTGCCGGCTTGAACGTAAAGTTAATTGAGGACGTCACACCGATTCCTCACAACGGATGCCGACCTCGTAAGAAGCGACGCGTCTAGCACGAAAACGCAGGTGTTTGATTTCATCCAACTTGGGATGGCCTCACCTTAACAGCGTGCACTCTGAGTCACTTTTGGCATTTTCGGCGAATTAGCCCTGAATGCTGCTCCTAACAAACTACTAACCTCTCTTAATCTCTGCATTTCAGAACTGAGGTAACATCACGATGCATATTCGTTGGCGTGGCATGGAATTGCCCAACGCGTTGGAAGTCGATCGAGACACTCTGACCGAAACTTACGGCAAATTTTCAGCCGAACCCTTCGAGCGTGGCTTTGGTGCCAGTGTCGGCAACAGTCTCCGACGAGTGCTGTTAAGCAGCTTGATGGGTAGTGCGGTAACCCAAATCAAGATTCGTGGCGCCCAGCACGAATTCACTACGATTCCAGGTGTCCTCGAGGACATCACTGAAATCGTTTTGAATGTCAAATCACTCGTGGTTCGAAATCACAGTGATGCAACACGTGTTATCACGATCGAAAGTGATAAAGCCGGTGTGATTACCGGCGGTGACGTGATCACCGACTCGGATGTCGAAGTTATCAATAAGAACCACGTCATCGCGACGCTGACCTCCGATGTTCCATTCATGATGGAGATGGTGGTTGAGAACGGGCGAGGCTATGTTCCGTCAACCGAACACAGCACGGTTGACCACGAGATTGGCATCATCCCGATTGACGCTGTCTTTAGTCCAATCACTCGCGTGCGATACGAAGTTCAGGAAACACGAGTTGGGCAAAAAACAAACTACGACAAGCTCAATCTCGAAATCTGGACCGATGGTTCTGTCAACCCAGAGCTTGCACTGATTGAATCTGCGAAGATCCTTAGAAAGCATTTAAACCCATTCGTTCAGTACCGAGAATTGGGCCCGAGTATTTTCTCAGCCGCCCGTGGCGGTGCGGGTTCGCCAGAAGCCCAGCTTGAAGCGAAATTGAACATGACACTAGCCGATCTAAAGCTATCGGTTCGTGCTAACAATTGCCTAGAAAGCGAAAACATTCAAACGGTTCGAGACCTCGTTCAGCGGACCGAAGACCAGTTGCTCGAAGTTCGTAACTTTGGCGACACAACGCTCAATGAAGTGCGAGAGAAACTTTCGCAGTATGGCTTGCACCTCGGCATGCGAGTCCCGAGTCAGCCAACATTTTAGTGATTGGCTCTCCAGATAAACCCTTAGCCGACTTTCCATTTCACGACCAACCTTTGACGGACTTGATGCCATGCGTCACCGACGACGAGGCCGAACGCTCGGAAGAAGCCCGAGCCATCGAAAAGCACTCTTTAAAAATCTTGCCAGCGCCCTATTTTTAACGGAGCGTGATGCGACCGATGATGAAAACGCTCCGGCCACCCCAGGTCGAATTACCACCACGCTCCACAAAGCGAAGGAAGTAAGACCACTGGTTGAGAAGTGCATCACGATCGCTAAAAAATCGCTCGCTGCCGCTGAGGAAGCCAAGCAGTTTGAAACAAGTGCCAGTCGTAACAGCGATGAGTGGAAGCAGTGGCGTCAGAGCGAGGAGTGGCAAAAATGGGCAACTGCGAGAGCACCCGTTGTTGCCGCACGCCGTCGTATCATTCAACTGATTGGTGATCCAAAGGCGGCAAAAGTCCTGTTCGACACAATTGCCGAACGGTATGTCGACCGACCAGGTGGCTACACGCGAATTCTTCGCTTGGCTACACCCCGACTTGGCGACGCTGGAGAGAGAGCCATTCTTGAACTCGTTGGTAAAAATGACCGAATCAAGAGAGCTGCTGAACGTCCGGCTTTCGATGAGGACGAATCCGATACCGAAGAGCAGGAAGTAGCAGTTGCCGCTGCAGAAACGGAAACAGCGGACGCTGGTGAGAACGACACAACTGCTGATGATGATCAGTAAGGTTTCCTGTCTTCAAACCTGACGCAAGAATAATGAAAGAGAGCCACGTAGCAGCGATTGCAACGTGGCTCTTTTTTTATTCTCCAAAAACTGGAGTATTCTTGCCTGAGCTTACCCTCTCAAGCCATTCGCACGCTTCCAGGCGCGAATCTGATCTTCCCTGCCGACCTGTTCCGTAATCTCCTCCCAAGATTGACAAGTGGCCTTCAAAGCTTCCTCACAGCTGAGCTCTCCCCTGACGGCGAGTCCAACATGACGATCGAGGACAGCGTAATAACGCTCACCCTGGAGTAACTTCAGAGTCGGTGTTGTCACCGGATTAGAAAGGAAATCCGACAGGAACTGGTTGTATCCCGACCGCGAGTCAGGGGAACCGAGCTGGCGAGCGTTAGCGGAGGGCATGCGGACGTTACCCATCCCAGCCACCTCCGACCTAACCGTCTCACTACCCTCACCACCACTGAGCCAAGCCATGAACTGCATGGCGATCGCGGTCTGTCTACAGGCAGAAGAGAGCGCGGCCGTGGGTGAGAACGTATCCAACAAGACGCGATTGCCATCCGATCGATTAGGCAAACGATTGATAGTCAAAATTGCATCTGAAGTCGATTGATGGAACGGAAACGCAATTCCTCCAACCAATTCCCCTTTCGTAATTGCTTCCCATATCGCTTGAGGTGTTTGACCGAGTTCCGGATACCTTGAGCAGGTTTGCACCATCATTTCCAATGCGTCAATGTAACTCTGTCCCGAGAGCAGTGGCTGGAGATCATCACTGCCCAGCAACCAACGTTGCTCACCCAAGCAACGGTTCAGAAAACTTGCTGCCAACCAACCCTCAGCAGTAGGCTCTGCAGCTTTACCCTCCCACGAAAGGATCAGGTCATCATAGGCGGCCCATGATCCCGGTGGCTCAATCGGCTCAGATGACACTAAACATTGCTGAATGGCACCAAGTGGAGTACACAACGCCTCGCCGGCATACAAAGCAGCGGCGTTACGAACCGATGGATAAAGATTACCCATGCTCTGCGCATGATCCCGCAATACGGAATCCCCCAGTGGCACGATCAACTCTAACTGTTGCAATAATGGCAGTGAGCTGATGGGCACAATAGCGACGTCAACTCGAGGACAGATAGCTACGAGTTGATTGCTTAATTCTTCAACCCTGTGCCGATCACATGAAACCGACTCAATATCCAAAGGGTGCTCACTGATCGAAGACCAACCCCTGAGAATCACTTGTGAGTCGCTGGAGTCACCGATATAGAGAACCCGCAGAGGGACCGGAGATCGATTTGAATCGGAAGTAATTGCAGGCTTTTCTGGCTCTGGTTTACCACATCCAGAGGTCAAATAAGCTCCGGACGCGAGACCTGATACTAATAGGTGACGCCGGCTGAATTGATGAGATTGCGGCATTTTCATTCAATCAAGAAAAATGGGTAGAAGGAAATGTCTAAACATCAACACCTACCCCAAAGGAAGGCATCCGCCGACTTCTTGATGAAACCAGTGAAATTCCAACATCGCGTCGTCGCTCGAGGTACAGCATGCTTGTGCTACGAATTATGATAGGCAGAAGTTCACGCTGAAATGTGAACGGAAAACACGCCCGCACTATTCCCTAACAGAGCAACTCATGACCTACTACCTTGGTATCGACATCGGAACCAGCGGAACCAAAACTCTTCTGATTGATGAATCAGGAAAAGTCCTGTCTGAAGCCAATGCGGAATACCCCCTGCACAAACCTAAACCCGGCTGGACCGAACAAGATCCTGAAGACTGGTGGAAAGCGACGATTAAGACCGTCAGAGCGGTGATGAAAAAGTCTCGGGTGCCGGCAGAAGCGGTAGCGGGTCTCGGCCTGAGTGGACAGATGCACGGTAGCGTTTTTCTGGACCAGCAAAACCGCGTAATCCGCAAAGCGTTACTTTGGAATGACCAACGTACAATCAGGGAATGTGAAGAAATCACGGCAGCAGCTGGGGGCAGAAAGCCGCTGATTAAGATGGTGGCCAATCCAGCATTAACGGGTTTTCAAGCACCAAAAATTCTCTGGTTACGAAATCGAGAACCAAAGAATTACTCAAAGTTAGCGAAAGTACTATTACCGAAAGATGAAATTCGCCGACGGCTCACCGGTGACTATGTCACCGAGGTCAGCGACGCCAGCGGGACACTGCTATTAGATGTAGTGAAGAGAAAGTGGTCTCGCAAACTGATGGATCGTCTCGAACTCGATATGGACTTACTCCCCTCGGTTGTTGAGAGCGAAGAAGTCACAGGCACCCTTACACGTGAAGCGGCAAAACAACTGGGTCTCACAACCAACTGCAAAGTTGTAGGTGGTGCCGGAGATTGTGCTGCAGGTGCGATTGGAACCGGTGTGGTTAAAAGGGGTGTTCTTAGTACATCCATTGGCACCAGCGGTGTAATGTTTGTCCACAGCGATGAACCCCAATATGACACCGAAGGCAGGCTTCATACTTTTTGTCATGCTGTCCGAGGAAAATGGCACATGATGGGTGTCAACCTAACAAGTGGCGGGTCACTGCAATGGTGGGTTGATTCTGTAATTCGTGGGCTGAAAGGAGTCTCTGAAAAGAAACGTTACGCCGAGGCAACCGCAGAAGCACAAGCGGTTGCTGCCGGAAGTAATGGACTACTCTTCCTGCCTTATCTAAATGGAGAACGAACACCACATGCTGACCCAAATGCTCGAGGTAGTTTTGTCGGCTTGAACCTCGCTCACACACGTGGACACCTTACCCGATCGGTGATGGAGGGTGTAACTTTCGCACTCAAAGACAGCTTAGATATTATCCAGTCACTCAACGTACCGGTCAGGCAAATCCGTGCGTCCGGAGGCGGCAGCAAGAATCCATTTTGGAGGCAAATGCAAGCAGACATACTTGGAAAGAAAATCACAACACTCGCGGTTGAACAAGGACCTGCTTACGGAGTTGCATTGCTCGCAGCAGTGGGTGACGGACGCTTTCGATCCATTGAACAAGCATGTAAAGCCACCATTGAAGTGGCAGACCAAACTCCACCGAATCGGTCTGCGATCAAGGCTTATAACGAACTCTTTCCGATTTATCAGAAAGCTTATTTGCACCTCAAAGACTCCATGCACAAACTTGCGGATCTTCAGGCAAAAAATTAGTAAGTGTGAAGCGTTAGCTAGACGAGCAATCACCACGGAAGATACCAGGGCTAAGCGATCACACAATTCAGTGTACTCAGTTCTCAGAGAGTCAAAAACATTGAGAAGCCGACGTTCGACTCACACTTTCGCGTAAACAACGATAAAATCAAAAAAGAAGAAATTTGTAATTTGCTGTTCGAATTGGTAGCTCCCCGCACCTCAATCTTAGGATCAAACGAATGCTTCGAGTCAGTCTACTATTAGCCGTCACAGCACTCTGTGTACCTGTTCAGCGAGTGCAAGCAGAGGAGAAACTCAAAGCTCTAATCATTGACGGTCAGAACAATCACAACGCGTGGCCCAAAACAACGGTCATGATGAAATCCTATCTTGAAAAAACAGGACGATTCAGCGTCGATGTGGAAAGAACGCAGTTTACCTGGAAAGGCGGCAAACTTCTCGAAGAGTTTCCACTTGGGGATGGCAAGAATTACCAGGATCTAGGCCAACCTAAGACAGATCCCGACTTCAAGCCAAATTTCAGTGCCTACGACGTTGTTGTGAATAACTTTGGCTGGAACGCCGCTCCATGGCCAGAAAGCACACGAAAGGCGTTTCATGAATATGTGAATGGTGGTGGCGGTTTGGTCATCATCCATGCGGCAAACAACTCGTTCGGAGATTGGGACCAATACAATCGAATGATCGGGCTAGGTGGCTGGGGAAATCGCAATGAGAAAACAGGGCCGTACGTCTATCTCAACAATGCAGGATTCACCATTCGAGATATGACACCGGGCTCGGGAGGCTCCCATGGACCACAGCATGAGTTCCAAATTGTTGTCCGGAACAGCGAACACCCCATCACGAAAGGGTTACCACTTGTTTGGACTCACACCCAAGACGAACTCTATCAGCAATTGCGTGGCCCAGCGGAAAACATGACGATTCTCGCAACCGCCTATGCGGATTTAGAAAAGAAAGGTACCGGTAACCACGAGCCGATGATGATGACCATTGATTACGGCAAGGGCCGTATTTATCACACCCCCATGGGGCATGCTGATTACTCGATGGAGTGCGTTGGGTTCATCACCACCTTTATTCGTGGCACTGAGTGGGCTGCCACGGGAGAGGTCACACTTGATGAGGTTCCCTCAGATTATCCATCAGCAACGAAATCAAGCAAAAGAGGTTTTGAAGCACCATAACCATTCGACGACAGATGTACCATCTGCGAAGGGGTCAAAGTACTTGAAGATCGTATAACGGTATCGTTACCGTTGAGGCACGTTCAAAAAAGGTGCACGCCAACTCGGTGCCAGTGTTGCGTCATCAATGTTCACGCCAGCTTCAACTTGTCCCTCATGATTGAGCAACGGATGATCTGGCATTGTCCGAAGCGCTTCGACAGGAATGAATCTAACTGCACCGTCTTCGAATAAAACGTTGATTCCTCGCCCTCCGTGTCCGATCCACTTGGCTAATTGCTCACTACGCCCTAGATCATCGACTCCCAGATTGCCAATCATCGGAGTGTCTGCCATCACCGCAAAGGAAGCCCTTGCCTCGAATTTTGGTGATGTAAAACGCTCTTCCTCCAAAACGCCAAGATTGTACGCGTAGTGACCACCAGAATACTGCTGTATCTGATGCAGTTGATTAACCGATACGTTCTGTAAATCCTCAATGCGGTCAAGTTCACCCAGATTGACCAGCGTTGCCTCATTAGGATCAGGTTCAGGCAGGGAAGGGCACCATCGTAAATTTGCATCTGGCATAAGGCCCGAGTCGTGAAGACGCAAAGCATAGACACCAGCGAAAGCTTCGGGGCCTGATTCCGCAACCGCCGGTAATCGTTGTTCGGGAGTCCGATTCACAAATTGGGTGAGTGCAACACCAAGACGTCGCAACTGATCCTGACAAGCAACTTTCCTTGACTCGAAACGACCATTGGCCAGCGCGGGAAGTAGAATCCCCAAGACCACCACCGCGGCAGCGACAGCCCCGATCCAATCCAGCCATCGGTGTGAAGTCGCATTGTTCAATTCCGACGATAACTTTGCGTCACCCAATTTAATCGAATCATCTTGAGACACATGGGATGCGACGCGATCCGAGAAGCTTGATGCTTTCGAGGCTGATTCAGGTGAGCCAATCACTTTTTCTTGACCAGAATTCTGATGACGGTCTATTAGGTCGAGAGTTCGATCAGTTAGCCCGACGGGGGGTGGCTCAATGGGGACGTACGCTTCTTCAAGTCGATCCGTGGTTTCTTTCAACTTTTCCAATTCTGCCCGCAGCATTGGATTCTCACGAAGTAATGCGGCCACGCGTTGCATTTCCGCCTCACTGAGAGCCCCCAAAAGGTATCCGAGCAGGTCTTCGTGAATCGCCATAAATTCCAAATTGAAGCAGCTAAAGTCAGTAAAAACGAATCAACGGGCTACGTTGTAGCAAGATCGTTGGACGTAAGTATTACGGCTAATTACAGAGGAGGGTTCGGCAGGAAGCCATCAACTACGGAGTTTGGCTGTCTTTTTCTGCCGACGAATCACCGCAAACCCCAGTAAGACGCTGCACCGCCGCATGCAGGCGGCTCTTGACGGTGCCAACCGGGATCTCAAGGATCTCGGCAGCTTCGCGGTACTTCAGTCCCTGATAGTAGACGAGATGAATTACCTGTCGCATAGGATCACCGAGCGCGTTGACGGCAGAGTTGATCCAATCACGATTTTCTTGAAATGCTGCGGCCGCCGAGGGATCAACGACATCGCCTACCAACTTTTCCGACCAACTTCCAATGCCGTCATCCCCATCGCTGCCGTTACTCTGATCCAAACTCACCATGCGGTGGCGTTTGTTTCGACGTTGAACATCAATCGCCTGATTCGTGGCGATCGCATACAACCAAGGGCGAAATCGTCGACCAGAATCAAATTGATAACACTTCAAATGAACTTGTAGAAAAGTCCCTTGAAAAGCGTCTTCGGCCAACTCAGCCTGCCCAATGTATCGTCGCAAGTAACTGTAGATTTCTCGCTCATACCTCAACATGAGGGTCTCAAAGAGAGACCGATCTTTCGACTGCTGGTACTCAGCGATCAACTCCTCATCCGTCATCGATTCGAATAAAACCGACTTGGAAGGAGGTTCATAGGATGGACTCATCGCTGAATTCGCTCTTCAATTACAGAGGAAATGAACGCCTGACTTTCAAAAAATTAGCCATATTTCGACGAAGCAGGAACGTGACACCAACGGCCTACGAACAGGTTTCCCAAACGTCGATTAACACCAGTATCACGAAAAACCTTGATTTGTCAAAAAATAGATGACAAATGCAATCGCTTTCGAGTCGGTATTACCCGATTATTCCAAACCACCAAAACACGCGATTGGAGGCTCACTGCACTCCACTCAGACGCGTTCTTCTCGCATAAACTGCATGATTTCGGCATGCAAAAAACTGGGATCTAACAGCAAGCGCCTATTCAAACCCCCGATGATTCAGACTCGTAAGAGCGTTAGGCTATAGGCGTCCGTGATTCGACAAATCTCAAGAAAAGTAGAAATTCAGATGTCCGACACCCCGACGCCTTCAACGAACGAGCCTTCGATTGCTACGGGGAAATACCGATGGGCTCAGTCAGGTGATATTAATGCGTTCTTCGGGCTGATGCTCGATAATATCGCGGGGCTGATCCTGATGGTTGGGCTACTTAGTGGCTTTGGCTTCCCAACTGACTTTGCAGTGACTCGAATGGTACCGGGAACTGCCTTGGGGGTCATGCTCGGAGATTTAGCCTTCTTCTTTCTTGCTTTTCGTCTTGCAAAAAAGACAGGACGCAACGATGTCACTGCGATGCCACTCGGGCTCGATACACCGTCTACCTTTGGAATGACCATCTTTATCTTGGGTCCCTCCTACCTTCAGGGCCTCAACTTATTAGGCCTCAGTGAATTAGAAGCCGCCACGCGAACATGGGGAATCGGGATTTGGTGCATCGTCTTAAGCGGCGCATTGAAATTAATCCTAGCGCCCTTCTCGAACTGGGTTCGAAATAACGTTCCGCGAGCGGGACTACTGGGTTCCCTCGCGGCGATTGCCCTTGTTCTCATCAGCTTTCTGCCACTCATGGAAATTCTTGGCCATCCGTTACCGGGTATGCTCGCGCTGGTGATTGTCCTGACCGCGCTCATTGGAAGAATACCACTTCCCAAAAAGACACCTGGCACCTTGGGCGCCCTGATTGTCTCAGGGTGTGTCTTTTATCTTCTAGGCTTCATTCCAGATTCGGGTTACGACCTTCCGGATCTCTCCGAAGAGATTTACTGGTTTCCAAAACAATGGATGGAAACTTGGCAGTGGGGATGGCTTAATTACCTAGAAGATTCGCTTGTCTACCTACCGATTGCCTTCCCATTTGCAATCGGAACCGTGGTCGGTGGAATTGATTGCACTGAAAGTGCGGCGGCCGCGGGTGACACGTACGACACACGAACTGTCGTAGGTATCGAAGCGATCGCCACACTGGCGGCAGGTTTCTCTGGTGGAGTGATCCAAACCACTCCCTACATTGGTCATCCAGCTTACAAAGCAATGGGCGGGCGAGCGGCATACACGCTAGCGACTGCCGTTTTAATTGGAAGTGCTGGATTGATTGGATACTTCGCATTTTTAAACGCATTAATCCCAGCTCCGGCAGTTTATCCGATTCTCGTTTTTATCGGGTTAGAGATCACTGCACAGAGTTTTCTTGCAACACCGAAGAAACATTATCCCGCGGTCGCGTTTGCATGCTTACCAGCACTTGCTTTTCTTGCGACCAATCTACCTGGTCGCATTCTTTCTGATCCCGCACTTGGAGACATCTCTTACGCTGCTCTTGATTTAAAGAGGGTCTGGTATTTCTGGGTTGGCATCTGCTTATCTGTTACGTAACCATGCTGAAATACATCTGTTTGAAACAGCCGACCGGTTGGGCGGCCACAGCCATACGGTCAATGCACATTTTGGCGAAAAAACGGTCCCGGTTGACACTGGGTTTATTGTCTATAACCCGCTGAATTATCCAAATTTGATCTCGCTTTTTGATCAGCTTAATGTGCCTAATCAAGTCTCTGATATGTCATTTTCGGTGTCGCTTAATCGTGGTGCCATGGAATATGAGGGGTCATTAAAGGGCTTGGTGGCACAGCCATCTAATCTGGCGAAACCACGTTATTGGTCGATGCTTGGCGATCTTATACGGTTCTACCGTACAGCGCCGCGTCACGCCCACACTGGGCCCGAAAAAGAAACTTTAGGTGCGTTTGTAGAGCGACAAAATTATGGTG
>CAXQOB010000094.1:0-17520 GCA_964225475.1 Candidatus Nitrosopumilus sp.
CACGATTGTGATAGGCTTGTCGCTGTACGGACCGCCGAACGGTGAGTTTGGTTGAAGTCTGTTGATTTTGAGACTGACTATTCCATGCGAAAGGTTGTTTGGGTTTGCCCGATCACGTTCCATGGGCTGAGTGTTTTTTCCTTTCGTTACTACCGAATGACGGATTTAAGATGGCTAAATACCTGAAGCTACAACACAGTGAGTCGGTCGTGGTCGCCGGCGCCACCCAGATTTATGCAGCGTATATTTCCACAGGTAGGGTTGAGGAAGGGCAGGAAGACCAGTGGATGGCCCGAGCGATCAAGGAAGCAATCAAGATTGCTACCACCGCTGATGCGGCAATCGTTAGCGATGACGAAATGGATAACTAGTTCGGTTGCAAGGAATCTTTTGTGCTAACAACGCGATTGTCCTTCACCTTTTTTATCCCGGATTGTCTCAGGGATTTGGAATCGCTTTCTTTCACAAGCGGTGCGAGATACCATACTTAACCTCAATCCCTGATATTCAATTGCGCCATGCGTAGCGCACCCAGAGCGGGTTCCGTAACGATGACCGTCTCAATCGGCGACTGCATTTGATTTTCAGTCTTTTGTGCGACCCGTTTGGAAAAAGCAAGCTGACGCGTTAAGACGCCACCTGCCAAGCCGACGGTTGGCGGCAGTGGAGATTGATTGAGCTTCGCATGGACCGTTGTGATCAGTTCGGAGAGGCTGATTGCGGCTTGCTCTATAATTTTCGCTGCGACTGGGTCACCATTCTCTGCTATCTCAAAAACGAGTGGAGCATAACTGGCGATCTCTGCTCGTGTTGTTCGTTGATTGTAGAGTAGGGGGATCGCATGGTATAGCTTATGCACATCTAAACGATCCCGAAGACCCGTCAACAATTCTGTCGACGGTCCCCGACCGTCTTCATCGCGTGCAGCTGCTTGCAGCGCTTCAATGGCGATTCGATACCCGCTACCCTCGTCTCCGAAAAGACCGCCCCATCCGCCACACCTCGCGGTGCCACCGGATTCTGTACGCCCTATGCAGAGCGAACCCGTTCCCGCGATCAATGCGAGACCAAGTCCGTCTCGGTTGGCAGCGTAGATCACAGGCAGAGCATCATTACTGACGAGTAAATGTTTTGAGAGTTGCATTTCTTCAGCCCAAGCCTTGAAGGGTGCCTGCTGCGTTGCACGATCGACGCCCGCTAAAGCGAGGCAGACGCTCGTCGCCGGTTGTCGAGGAATCTTGGCGTCCTCGAAGGCGAATTGAATGGACTGATCAAGATGGCTAAGTGCGGTCTCAAGTCCAACGGCATTTCGATTGGAAGAACCACTCCTCCCCCTTCCAGCGACAACGATCGAATCGGTGTCGCCGAGTACACCGAGGTAAGCCACGGTATCAGTTCCTCCGCCATCAATCCCAATGAGTAGTTCGCGGGCACCATCGATCATTGGCTATTCTCCAGTGCAGCCCGGAGTTGACCCTTGGCTTCTCTGAGTCTCTCTCTTGCGGGTTCTGGATCAATGTGGAGCAGGTGGCTAAGGATCGAGGTTTTGACCTCATTATTGCAGCGTGAAAGTAGAACACGGGAGTGGTTTTGATCGAGGCCGGTTATTTCGCTGACGATACGCAAGGAGCGTTCGGTCAGTTTGTGATTGGTTGCTTTTAAATCCACCATTAAGTTTCCAAAGGTCTTCCCGAGTCGTACCATGGTACCGGTTGTGAGCATGTTCAAAACCATTTTGGTTGCCGTTCCTGCTTTCATGCGTGTGGAACCGCTGATGACTTCAGGACCGACAATGGGTGTAATCATGATTTGGCAATGTGGGGTAAGCTGAGATTCCGCATTGCAGCTAAATCCGATGGTTTTTGCGCCGAGTTCCTCAGCGTACTGTAGAGCACCAATGACGTATGGGGTTCGTCCACTGGTTGCGATCCCCACGAGCACATCACGATTTGAGAAGCCGATTTCTACCAAATCCCGTTTGCCAAATTCCGGGTGGTCCTCGGCGCCCTCAACTGCGCTAGTCAGTGCTCGTGAGCCCCCGGCGATGACGCCAACAACCATCTCGGGTGGTGTGCTGAATGTTGGCGGGCATTCGCTCGCGTCCAATACACCAAGTCGACCTGAGGTTCCGGCGCCGATGTAAACTAATCGCCCGCCCAGTTGGATTTGTTTGGTGATCAGGTCGATCGCCGCCGCAATTTGATCATCTACTTTAAGCACCGATTCAGCGATCGTGGCGTCTTGCGAATTCATCAAACGGACGATTTCGATTGCTGTCAGCGAATCAATCTCCGAGGAGGCAGGATTTCTGCCTTCGGTTGTTAGTTGTTCGAGTGTTTTCGCTTGTTCTTTGTTCATGCTTGATCCACAATTTGTCAACATTGTAAAGGGATAGTGGCGTTGATCGAACCGGGCCACTTCAGACTCTCGAGAGCAGAGGGGAGCCATTTGGTAATTCACGCAGTTGATGCAACCATTGTTGTTGTTTATATGCTTGCGATGATTGTTCTGGGGGTTTATCTCGGGAGAGGCCAACGCGATCTGAAAGGGTATTTACTTGGGGGGCGTGACCTGCCGTGGTATGCCATTCTTGGGTCGATCGTTGCCACTGAGACGAGCACAGCAACTTTCTTAAGTATTCCGGGGATCACGTTTGCTAGCACCGGGGATATGCGATTTCTACAGCGTACCATTGGGTACATCGGGGGACGTGTCCTCGTCGCGGTCGTACTGCTCCCACTTTTTTTTCGTGGCGAAATATACACCGCTTACGAGCTGTTAAATGAGCGTTTTGGTGGTCTGAGCAAACAAGCGGCTTCTTTGCTTTTTCTAGTGACAAGGAACCTTGGTGATGGATTGCGGCTTTTCTTAGCTGGGATCGCTTTAGAGAAGGTGCTCGATATACCTCTGCCCATCGCGATTGTCGTGATTGGGATTGCGACTATGTTCTACACCTTCGCTGGCGGAATGAAAGCCGTTATATGGAGTGACTGTTTGCAGCTCCTGATCTATATGGTCGGAGGGATCGTAGCGCTATGGATGCTTTCTTCGAGCATCCCGGGTGGTCTGGGGCAGTTAACGGAATTCAGTGAGATGACAGGGAAATCGAGAGTTTTCGACTTTCGTATTGTCAGCGTGGATGGTTTCTCGCTTTGGACGGAGCCCTACACGTTGTTAGCAGGTTTGATTGGTGGAGCGATGCTGACACTTGGCACGCATGGAACGGACCAAATGTTCGTTCAGCGTTACCTGGCAGCGCGAAGCCAACGTGACGCCAGCGTGGCCGTTATCGCCAGCGGTTTCGTTGTACTGCTCCAGTTCGCCTTGTTCCTATTGATTGGTATCGCACTGGCTTGTTTTTATGATCAAGTTGCACCCCGAAGCTTTGACCGAAATGACGAGGTGTTTGCGACCTTTGTTGTAGAACATCTCCCTGTGGGTGTTGTCGGTCTAACTCTGGCAGCGATCTTTGCGGCCGCCATGTCGACTCTCTCGAGTTCACTTAACTCCTCCGCAGGAGCATTGGTGGCTGACTTTTATCTTCCGTGGCGGAGTGGAAAGGGGAAAAAGGATGATTCTATCCATCAACTACGAGTGACTCGTTGGGTAACGATAGCGTACGGTTGTCTGCAAATATTGATTGGTATCGGTGCGAGTTGGATTTCGGAAAGCGTGGTGCAGAACGCTTTGGCCATTGCGGGTTTTACGGCGGGGATAATGCTGGGATTGTTTGCCCTTGGTTTCTTAACTCGCTCAGCTCATCAACGCGGCGTGCTTGTTGGGATGCTTGGCGGTTTGGTTTTTTTAACTTACATCAAATTCGGTACATCCGTTGCTTGGACATGGTTGGCAGTCATTGGCGCATTCATGACCTTCGCACTTGGTTTAATAGCGAGTTGGATCCTTCCGAGGTCCGACGTCAACGAATCAGATAAACTGGTAAGTGAATAGATATGAGACGGTTTGGAATAAGTGGTCTTCTGCTAGCTGTAGTGTTTTGCTTGCCTTCTTCGGGGCAAACACTCACTGGAATTGATGTTCTGGAAGAGAGTCGATTTGAGGAATTAGCAGGGCGAAAGATAGGATTGATCACCAATCATACCGGGGTAAATGCTCGAGGCGAGTCAACGGTTGCTCTGCTCAGTGCTGCGGAAAATGTTAACCTCGTTGCGTTGTTCAGTCCGGAACACGGCTTTGCCGGATTACTGGATCAGGCGAAAATCAATGACGCGCAGGATGAACGTACTGGCCTGATAATTCATAGCCTCTACGGTGAGACTAGGGTGCCCACCTCGGAGATGCTACGGGGCTTGGATACTCTCGTGTTCGACATACAAGATATCGGTACTCGATTTTATACCTACATATCGACGATGGGCGGAGCCATGCGTGTTGCTTCCGAACATGGGCTGCAATTTGTGGTTTTGGATCGGCCGAACCCGATTAACGGGGTGAATGTAAGTGGGCCTGTTCTTGACGAAGGGGGTGAGTCCTTTGTTGGGTACCATACGTTGGCAGTTCGGCACGGGATGACCACCGGCGAATTAGCTTCCATGTTCAAGGCAGAATGGAAACTTGATCTCAACTTGAGTATCGTGAAGATGCGTCATTGGGATCGCACCCGAATGTTTGATTCTACGGGGCAGCTATGGATTAACCCTTCGCCGAATATGCGCTGCCTGACGCAGGCAGTGCTTTATCCTGGGGTTGGTTTGTTAGAGACCACGAATCTCTCCGTAGGGAGGGGAACTGACACACCGTTTGAGATTCTTGGTGCGCCGTGGATCGATGCGGTTGCGTTCGCTGCGGAACTCAATCAAGCGGGTTTAGAGGGTGTTGTATTCATTCCAATTAAGTTCCAGCCTGAATCCAGTAAGTATGCAGGTGAAATGTGCCAGGGCGTCAATCTTTCGATCACTGACCGGAAAAGGTTTGACCCCACGGATTGCGGATGGCTGCTGGCACGCACTCTGCGGACGATGTATTCGGACGCATGGGAGACAAAGTCGCTGAATCGACTCCTGGTCGATGAGAAGACAAAGCAAGCAATTTTGGCGGCTGAATCTCTCCGTTCGATCAAGAACGGCTACGAAAGTGAATTGGCCGAGTTTGCAGCGAGGCGCGCTCAGTTTTTACTTTATCCATCGGAGTGAGTCGCTTGACGGAAGTGTTGATCGGATTGGAGTTGTTTGAGGGTAATAAGCCGTCTGGTTTAGATCATGCCAAGGTGGGTGTGCTTTCGAATTCAGCTTCTTTGGATTCGGATTTAAATTACACATGGCAGGTCGTCGACCGTGTGTTGCCGGGGCAGATCAAAGCCTTGTTTAGTCCGCAACACGGGTATTACGCAGATGCACAAGCCAACATGATCGAGACGGAGCACGGCTGGCATCGGCAGCTTGAGATACCAATCTACAGCCTCTATAGCGAAACACGTTGCCCGACCAAGGAAATGTCGGAACAACTTGATTGGTTGGTGATAGATCTTCAAGATGTCGGGACCCGCGTTTATACCTTCATCTGGACCATGCTTGAGTGTATGCGGCATTGTGCAAGTGAAGGTATTTCCGTTCTCGTTCTTGATCGACCCAATCCATTGGGAGGATGCGTGGTGGAGGGACCAATATTGGATCCCGGCTATCGAAGCTTCGTTGGTGGTTGGGACATTCCGATGCGGCACGGGCTGACGATTGGCGAGCTCGCCAAGTTGTTTCAGCTTGAAGAGCGGATGGACCTCGACCTTCACGTGGTCTCCATGAATGGTTGGGAGACCGCTTGCTCATGGGCCAAGACTGGCAGGCGCTGGGTACCTCCATCTCCAAACTTGCCAACGCTTGACTCGGTGCTGCTCTACCCGGGGCAGGTGTTGTTGGAGGGCACGAATATATCAGAGGGCAGAGGAACCACCTTGCCCTTTGAATTAATTGGGGCGCCATTTGTTAACTCGGAATCACTCTCCGAAGCTCTTAATCAAATAGGTGATGAATCATTCCGCGTTTTGCCCACACGGTTTCGACCGACTTTTGATAAGTGGGCAGCTGAGGATTGCGGGGGAGTGTCGATCCACATCAAGAATGCTGAGGAGTTTCGATCATTCTCGTTTACCCTGCAGGCTCTGAAGGAGATACAAAAAACCTGCGCAGAATTTAGATGGAACGATCCTCCCTATGAGTATGAGAACCACCGAATGCCCATCGATATTCTATTTGGTGATCACCGTCTGAGGGAACAGATCGGGTCGGTAGAAATCGAGATGCTGGCTCAAGTGCGGCTCCTTGCAAAGTGGCATGAGCGGATTGAGGATATTTTGATCTACAGGGGAGCGGGTCGGTGCGTGAAGCTTTAGGACCCCACCCCTGCGATGGTCAGGGGTGATAGAATAGCGACACGAGAACATAGACGCGAAAATCATGGATGGCGCACGAAGTAACCAAAATAGGGCGGGAGAGTAATCATGGGCAAAATCTTTGCGTTACCGGTCGAATTGATAAAACTTTGTGTGATTTTGGTTGCCCTGCTGGTCGCAGTGAAAGCGGGTTCTCAATTGCAGCCGTATTTTGAGGCAAAGGAAGGCTTTAAAGATTTCGGGATCCTAACCGTTGAGGCGAATACGTTCTCGGTCTTTTCTGAGCGTTCGGCTGTGCCCGTTTCGGTCGAAACCGATGAGGAGTTACGGAAAATTGAGGAGACTTATTTTGAGGGCTTTGTGACCCGGATGGTTCTGTTTTTGTTCAGCCTCATCACGGTTGGCATTCTTTATCGATGTTTTTACGGCGCGATACCACGAACCAAGAGTTAATCTTTAGTCAATTGGTTCTCCCAAAACTCAATCATCGAAACTGTGATATGAAATTGTCTTGGCTACTTGTTGCTCTCGTCTTGCTTTGCTCGCCTGCTGCAAAGCTGTTCGCGGTGATTCCCACGCGACCAAATATTCTCTACTTCTATGTTGATGATATGGGTTGGGGCTCGATTGGCCCCAATGGGCAGGCGGCTCGACGCGAGAAGGGCCTCCCCAACGTGCGCACACCGAACCTCGATCAGTTAGCGCGTCAGGGTGTTAATTTTACTCGTGGTTACGGCTGCCATGTATGCTCACCTGCGCGATCCTCTCAGCAGTCCGGATTTCATCAAGGGCACACGTTTGCAGATCGGAACGATCCCGACAATGCAAAGAAAGCAATGCGTGCCGATGATGTCCTGATTGGCGACGCGCTTTCTTCCGCCGGTTATGTCACTGGTTACTGGGGCAAATGGGGGTATGGTGGTTCTAAGGATCCGATTGACCCTGTTATCGAAAACGTACAGACGCTACCGACTTCGCACGGGTACCACCATGTTCTGGCGGAACTCCACCATGTGCGTGCGCACACCTTCTTTCAGCCAACTCTCTGGGCTACAACCGCTTCGGCAGACGCCTCGGGGCGAGTACAGTTGCGACCGAATTCATTAGCTCAGTATCAGGGGGGCAATTACCCCAGCACACCGGCTTTTCAGGGTCATGTCGACTATCCGAGTACGGCCTATTGCGATGACTCCTATGCGTTCGCTGCGTTGGACTTTGTTCGTGCACAAGGGCAGAAGTATAACGATACCGGGCAGCCCTTCTTTGGGTTGTTGGCGGTGCAGATTCCACACGCGCCCTTCGGAGAGATCAGTACTTTGCCGAATTGGGATGTCGCGTATGCCGACGATCCGCATTTCGCGTCACTTTCGGAACAGTCACAGCAGTGGGCTGCGATGGTGACTCGGATTGATGCGCATTTCGGGAATCTACTCGCCGCGCTCGAGGATCCCAATAACGACGGAGACACGACAGATTCCATCGCCAAGAATACCTTGGTGATCTTCCAATCGGATAATGGTGGGCCACGCGGAAAAAACAACGTTGAATTGGACGCGAATGGCGGGCTTCGAGGGAATAAAGGCTCCATTCAGGAAGGGGGCATTCGGGTTCCGCTGGTGATGAGATGGCCAGCGCAGATAACTCCTGAGTCTAAACTGCGAGCGGGAGGCGATAGTGAGATGGTGGTAGACGTTACCGATTTGCTCCCAACATTCTGTGATCTTGCCGGAATCGCGACGCCGCTAGGAGTTGATGGTGTGTCAATTGCGCCAACACTTACGGGGACGGGACATCAACATCAGCGTGAGTTTATTATTCATGAGGCAGGTAATGGGCAGTCAATCATCCGCAATAATTTGAAGCTTATACGTTCTAAAGGGGCGTCATTAGCGCTCTTTGATTTGGAGAAGGACCCCCGGGAACAGAACGATCTGTCTGCCACGCATCCGGAGATTGTTGATGAGCTGGAGAGCTTGCTGATCGGCGAACGTGTTACAGAGCCAAAGGGATTCGCGAACACTTACCATCGTTGGATTGGGGGAGATGGGAGCAAGGCTTCCGATGCCGCCAATTGGTCAGATTACGTCTACGCCAATGCGGGAATCACTTACATGACGGACGATGGTGCACCGCGACTGTCGTGGATTGCCAAATTGGAGAACACCCAAGATGAGTCGGCGGTTGCCGTTGCGGACGCCGATTTAGAATTTCTTGGTCTCGAGATACGTGGGAACCGTCGAAAGATGGCTCAGCAAACTCTTGCTCTGGGCCCAGACATTAATTTGACCGGGCGAAATGAAATTCGATTGGAGGCCTTCTCGCGACTTCACGTTGAGGGGGGGGAGATTGCATCTCAAAGACGGGTTGATATTAAACCCGGCGGAAACCTAGCGGGTTATGGAACAGTGAGGGCGGAGATCCACAATCACGGAACGATCGAGGTTTCGGCGAAGCCGGGTGATACCCTCACGTGCACCAGTGATTACTACCAAGAGGGATTCGGAAAGCTTAATGTTGAGCTTTTAGGGGAAAAGCCAGTGGTCACCATCGAAGGAGCCGCGCACCTGAACGGGTCACTTGGAGTCACCATCGCCGATGGGTTCGAAGTCAGGTCGGGGGCCACTTACGCAGTGATCCATGCGGCAGAGATCATCGGTACCTTCAATAATTTTAATCGTGAAGTTGTAGCGAGCGATGGCACTCGCTTTAAGATTGATTACACGCCAACCATGATTAAACTCACCGCGAATTGACAAGAAATTGGTTTTTGGGACGATGTTTGGACAGGGTTCTTGCCACCCCATACGACCTTGCTGTTAATTTTTTCTCGCGGACGCATGTGAGACTTGATTCATTTTTTACGAGCCGCATACGGTTCGGGACGGTGATGGTTAGCAGTCGCGCTGAAATTAAAAAACGGCATTTCCACTTCATATAAAGTTCCAGCAATGTCCTCTGCCACTTCTGATGCTGTTTCACGACGATCCGGACCGAGTGCAGTACACGCATGGGCCTGGCGTCTGTTCCTGCTCGTCTCCCTTTGTTACGCATGGTATTGCTATTACGTTCCGGAGAATCAAATTGTCTGGGCCGCCGACTTCGAGGAAGCGGAGAGATTGGCAGATGAGTCCAAAAAGCCAATCCTCGTTTTTTTTACGGGTGAATGGTGTGTTCCGTGCCGGATCATGAAACGCAATGTTTTCGCTGACAATAACGTTGCAAATTTGATTAATAAGGGTTTTGTACCGGTCATGGTTGATGTTGATGATACTCAAGAAAAAGAACTCCTTGAGCGTTATAACATTGGTGGAACTCCAATCACGGTTGTTACGGATTCGAAGGGGAACGCGTTTGGCTGGCGAGTGGGTGGAATTGCGAAGGCAGATTTTCTAGAGTTTTTAACGGACCCTGACCCGCCCAAGGCCGACGATGTGTGATTCTGATTTGGCAGGGTCTCTAGGCTTTCGGGGATAGAGGGTTTTATCGGGGCAGGGAAAGCAATGTTTGCATTAGGTGAGAGGTTCGAAGCTCGAGGGAAATTCCTCGTACATTACCTGAAGATAAGTTTTGTGTTGACAGCAGCGCTAACGGGCGTGATGACCCTGCAGTGTGCGGTGGCTTCTGCAAATGAGTGGCGCTGGGCCAAACCACTGAATCAAAAGGTCGGGAGTCTTTTTTATTCCTCCACTGCCAGAACAAAGCCTGCGGACACCGGAGTGATCGGTCCCTCGGTTGAGCGAGCCCAGTTCAAACGGCGACGCGTGAAGGACCTGAACCCACGCGTTTTCAGATTTCGATCGAAGCGGTCGCGCTGAAGACCTCGGGGGATAAAACCCGAGGATAAACACTGGGATAAACCCGGGGAGTTAGGTCCGTCGAGGCGTTCATCGCGGGCGGTCTGCTCGCATTTGTAGCGACGACGATTCGTCTCCGATGAACATGCAAAAGCCTGCGGTGGCGTCCCTTGAATGGGATGCTGGTCAAGGCTTGCTCACCCAATCGAGGCTCTCAGCGAGGAGTTGATCGACGGCATCGTTTTTCGATTGTGCTGTTCCATTCAAGAAGATGTCCCGAGGATTAGCCGGAAATCGTCTTGGTTCAGACGGCAATAGCAACTGGCCGTAGCTCTTTATCGCGTCTGTCGGAGCGTAGGACAGATCTTCCGATCTCGCGTTCGAGGATTGATGTGTTGGAGCTTTCCATAAAATCGAAGGCTCATAATCAACTGGCAAAATGCCTATCTCGCCTTCACCCGCAGCACCACTGTTGTTTCGGACGAGATCGTTGATGACACGTAAAGCATCGAGTGCGGTGCATTTTCCATCACCGTTTTGATCATAGAAATTGCCTGACCCGTCCGCTAACACCGCTGCGGCGGTTAGTTCGGAACTCATGTCGTCGCTATAACGGCGAGCGACCAATTCATTGATCACCGTTAACGCATCGAGGGCGGTGATCGATTGATCATTGTTAATGTCCGAAGGCTGCACAAAGTTCTTCCATTCGCTGCCTTCGATCAGAAGACGGTTCACGCCATCGGTAGCGATTTGTACAAGCCTCCCGTTATTCAGCGTTAATTGCTCGGTGTGCCAAGGCTGCTCGGTGACAAACTGGTCGACGCCATTCACTAAAGCACGAAAGCGATCACCCTGCACTTCGATGGTGTCCCCGTCGTGTCCACGAATTTGGTATTGCTCCGCATCAGACTTGATCACCGCTAGGGTCTGGTTGACATCAAAGACCGCTTCCATGTGGATACCGTTGTCGTTAATCAGCTCACGGATCTGAAGACCATTGCTTCCGGAGGGTACAACGATATCAGTAAAGCTTCCTTGTAGAGGCTGTTCTGACGTGATGATTTCAAATTGGTCACCAAGGAGCGGTTGGAAGCCATCGATGAGTCGAACATCGAGTGTACCGCCGAGGTGCGCGAGCGAATGTTCCACTCGGTCAAATTCTTGTCCGGGCTCACGTCCACCAATTTCGATCACAATTCGATTAAGAGCTGTGTAGGTGACGGTGCCGTTTTTCCAGAGTGCAGGGCTAAATCCTGGTGTAAATTCACCGTTCATCACAACATTATCGAAGCTTCCGATACCCCGCACGTTCGCGTTAATGGTGATTGGCTGCTCGGCTGACGTGCCAACGATGCTGCCATTATTGGTCAGGGGTCCGCCTGAATCACCCTGGCTTACTTCGATCGTGCCGAAGCCCTCGATGTTGCCGGAGAAATCGTTGGTGAATCCGTTGAACGAAAGTAACGCACCCTCTAATGCCTCGGTGCCGAGGACGGTCTTCTCGCCTAGCGTGGCTTCGTTCGCATCAAGAAGGACCACGGAATGGGCGCCTGTAACGATCAGTCCGTCCGTTCGGAAGCCAGCAGTATCAGTTCTGTCTCCAACGATCAGGTTGGCCTCGGCAAGGATCAGGGAGCCGGTGCCGCCTGCGAACGGCGCGTCAACAAAGCCGTAACCTGACAGTGACTCCGAGGTGTAGAAACCAATGAGATTGCTTGACCGGAGGGTACCACCGGCGATGGTGACGTCAGTTGGTGCATTGACGGGCTTGGGGGTATCAAACTCAACGATCTGCGAGCCGATCTCAAGATAAGGGTCGTTGAATTCAATGCGATCGAACTGTTCAACTGTGAAAGCTTCGATTGAGTGTAACTGATACGTTGCCAACGCATTTGTTAGCTGTTTGACTTCAACTGTAAGGTCGCCGTTTACTGCAGGTTCTGATGACAACCAAGCCCAGTTCTCTCCATCCCCGGAAACGACAATGGAATCAGTCTGGCTACCGCCAAAATACTCCCAGTTATGAATTAACTCCGCTTCGGTTTCGGTTGAAAGGCCTTCAAAGTCCATCTCATTCGAGTGGTTTGGGGCTCCCACGATGCGTATGTTCTGAGGAATCAGACTCCGTGGTAGGTTGAGCAAGGATTGGTCGGTCACAAAATCAAGCAAGATAAGTTCATTATTTACCTCCTGCAGTGCAACCTCATGGTTACGTCCGGGCTCGAGTGTGATCGTGAACGTATCGGCATTGAGTCCGCTGATAACGGTTACGGTTGCCGTCGACTGCGCGGAACCGTCGTTAAGTGTGTAGGTGAAGGTGTCGACCCCGGAGAACCAGCTTGTGGGACGTGTGTAGATGAAGTCATTCCCATTAACACTGATGCTTCCTCCCTTGGTAGAAGTGGCATCGGTGGTGATCGTTACTGTATCGATTGTTTCTCCGTTACCGAGGGTATCATTGGCCAGTAGTTGAGTTTTCGAGATGCTGAACGTCTCAGTACCATCGAAAAGGGGAGCATAAAGATCACTCGAAGCAGAACTCGGTGAACTCTGTACGGTTAGTGAGACAAGATCCGTTTCAGCGGAAAAGGGGTTGGTAGCGCTGTCGACCGAACTCACCCCATTGCTGTAATCGCCCGTTTGATCCCACGCTTTAATCGTTAACGCATCAGGAATCGTACCCGAAGTATCGGACACGGTTTCCAGGTAGATCCGCGTGGTGGCATCTGCGTGGAGTACGAGAGCGTTGGTCGCCGACACCTCCGCTAATCCTTGCCAGCTGGAGCCACCATCAGTGCTGAACCAAAGTTTTTCGATCGCCGAATTCTTGCCGACAATGGCAATCCCCTGACCAATCCCATCTACATCACTGAAATTACTTAAAGCCCCGTCTTGGCTAATCAATGTTGACACAAACGCACCCGTCGGTCCTTCGGGTGGACCACTGTCTTCGAGCACCTCCGGTAGCAGGAGATCAGCAGAGGCGTTCAAAATAGGGGAATCATTGACGGCGATAACGTTAAGAATGAAAGTCTGCTGGTTGGAGATTTCTCCCTCGGGATCTCGAACCTCGATGGTTACCGAAGTAGATCCGAAGAAGTTCGCTGCGGGGTGTGAGTGGATGGTATTGTCCAGTCGCAAAGCGAAGGATCCACTTTCTTGATCCATGCCGATCGATAAACCGAAGCGAGAATCAATTTCGCTGAAGTTAGAGATTCTGAACTCTAGCTTCGATTCATCAGAGTCTGTGTCACTGGCATATTGTGTGAGATTAGTTCCGGTTCCATGAATACTGGTGTCTTCATTGGTGGAGAGATCACCTAATGCATTGAGTGTTGGCGCGGCAAGTACGCGTCTCGTTTCCAGGTGTTCAATTCGGAGTTGTCTCAATTGGTGACGAGCAGGGTTCCGTTGAGGGAATTTCATTAATTTTTTTCGCAAACTCATAGCTTTTTGACTCAAATCGCTCTTCGTCGAGTGACAGCTTGGTCACGTTAGACAACGGGACAGTTTAGGCGAATGCCTCTCGCTCTTTATAACAATGCCTTGATTGGCTGGCCGGCTTCGAGTAATCGTAGCAGGGTACTTGGCACGCCTGACTGAAGCCGAAGCTCTGAGACATCTACCAAACTTCTTAGAATGGTGGCATTCAAATTGGGGATGCTGATCGGGTCAGAATTTGGTTCACCGGCGTGCGCGTCGGACTGACCAATCACCTGGCCCATCTGCAATCCACCACCAGAAAGGAGCAGCGGCGCCAGTCTCGCCCAGTGGTCACGGCCGCCCTTTTTATTGATTGCCGGGGTGCGGCCCATCTCTCCACATGCAACCAGAAGAATTTTATCGCTCAAGCCTCTTTCGGCCACATCCTCAATGAATGCTGAGACAGCGTGGTCGAAGGGTCGCCCGACGTACAGCATTCCTTCATCCAGTGTGGCGTTATTCTTATCCGCGTGGAAGTCCCAGACGAAGTTCGTGGTGACTGTGACAAACCGTGTGCCATGCTCGCAGAGCCGTCGTGCCATTAGCATCAGCTTACCCAGACTTTGTCCGTGATCACGATAATTCTTGTGGTTGTTCCAACGCTTACTGATTTTCTCGGGTGGGACAAGATTCGATGTATCGTATCGAGCAATGACTTTTGGGTCCTCCTGACTCAAATCAAATGCCTTCGTCGCACCTCCCGCGATAACATCAAACGCCTGACGATTAAAGCGGTCGATTCCCTCCATCGCGCCACTTGCGTCAAGTTGTCGTTGGAAGCCGTCTAGACGTTTCAATAACTCGCGACGATCGTCTAGCCGATTCGCTGCAATGTTCAATTGCATGTTGCTAAGTAACGGTCCTTTTCCACTGGGAACAAACGGGGCGTAGGCTTTTCCAATATCACCCGTATCGGAAAAATTTCCAAACGCTTTCGTTCCCGGTTGTGCCTCCTCATCGACCGCTCTTGGAAAAAGGATTGTGTTGACGGGCATTCCACTGTCAGCGTCGGTGATTCCAGAAACCCGCGAGTAGACCGAGCCAAGGTTCGCATCGAGGCTGTGTCGACTAACGATAGGCTTGAGATTGTGTGCGGCGTCCCCTGTATGAAAACTGCGTATGACAGAGGTTTTGTGCGCGAGTTGAGCTAATTTCTCCATCGATGCGCCGTACGTGACGCCAGGAAGAGAAGTAGCGATTTCTCCATTGAAGCAACGGTATTCCGAGGGGGCCGTCATCTTTGGGTCGAAGGTCTCTGTTTGCGGTGGACCTCCGTGCATAAACAGAAACACCACCGATCGATCTCGGATGATCGATTCGTCAAACGCTTCGGCTCGCAGTACTTGAGGTAAGCTGAAACTACCAAGACCCAGGCTTCCGATTTGCAGGAAGTTCCGCCTGGTGTGCGGATCGATTAACGATAGCATAGTCTCCACCCTTCAACTTGAAGCTTTTCACTCTCGGGTACCCAGTCTAACGGCGCGAGAAATGAGATGCGCGGCGGATTTGCAGATGTCGAGGTCTTTTTTGTTATGCCTTTAGTGCAAATGGATATTTAATGGCCTCGGATAGTAGTTCTGGTTCTCCAAAATCACGGGGCGACAGCTCTGTCGGGTCAAGGTCGGCGAAATTGCTTGCCAGGCACATCACTTGATAGGTTTCCCCTCGAGCGACCAGTTGCAAAGGATCACCCCATACGAGATTAAAGTAAACGGCAACTAACTGATCTCCACGCTCTCTTGCTTGCTTAGCCCATGTGATCGCGGGTTGACTGATCTTCCGAATAAAGCTCTCTTCGGGGCGGTCTAACTGATATTCATAGTAATTTCGGGTTCCAATAATCTCAGCCATCACTGGGGTAAATTTATCGATGCACAGATCCCACTTGTGACCTGCAAAATTCAAAAGTCTTGGCCTCGATTGATAGGGGAAAGAAGCAGCGTTGCGTTCCTGCATCAGGTCATTGACTCTCGCGAAAATTGCTTCGTTACGTGAGTCGTAAATATGGCCGTTGTACTCGGTCTTTTCAGGATCTTGCGTTTTCATTTCGAGCCGCGAATCTGGGTGCAGTGAGAATTTCTATAGCCGTGTGGGGACGCGATTGCGAATGCGCGAGCAGCACTTACCTTTCTGGCGTGCAAGCCTTAGGGGTTTGCTGCAATGGTGTTCTCTTCCTCGCTGGTCCTGCAGGGTGCTAGCGATATTGAGTAGGCCCTATTGACAGACGGCAGGGGTGTCTGGGGATCGGTTCGTTAGCGGTCAGGGGGCAATGGTTTGTTTTATTTTGTCAATCTTCTCTTGAATGAATTGGGGAACGCTTAGCCGATCCACCTTTTCGAGTGCTTTTGCCTGAGCATCACTGATTAAAGTCAAACCTTCGAGGCTTAGGCCCCACTGGACTCTGCTTAGGTTTGTGGCCTGTTGATCAGTCAGCGTGGTGAGGCTATTTAAACTGAGTTGGTCGACTTCGCCGAGGAACTTTGCCTGTGTTTCTGTGAGGGATTCAAGTCCATTCAGATGGAGCGCGCCCACCTGCTTGAGCCGCTCTGCCTGCGTCTCGGTAATCGCGGTTAACCCATTCAGTTCTAGTTTTGCGACGTTACTGAGGCTTTCAATCTGAATGTCAGTAATAGAGGTGAGTCCGTTCAGGTTAAGAGCCCAAGTCACGGCGCTGAGTTTGCTTGCCTGTTGGTCGGTTAGGGATGTAACGCCACCCAGTTGGAGCCAATTCACATTACTTAAGTGCTGTGCTTGCTCATTCGTAATGGAAGTCAAACCGTTTAGTTGAAGTTCGTCAACGCTACTCAATCTTCTGGTCTGTGAGTTGGTGATCTCGGTGAGGCCATTGAGTGAAACTGCTTGGGCCGTGCTAAGTTTCTCTGCTTGTGCATCGGTGATGGTGCCTGCAGCGTTAATCGCAGCCGTTAGGGTTTCAACCTGTTCGGTTGTCATCCTCGAAGTACCATTTGCCGCCTTGGGCGTGGCTAGGTTGGTTGGGGTATCACTGGTTACGGGATCGTCTGGGGTGCATCCGAAGATAACCAGTGGCAATAAAAACATCAGTGGAACATGGCACTTGGTCAATGCGTTGTCCTTCCCTACGTCGTTGGAAGTTGGGTCATCGGATTCATGGCGAAGCGCGGATTAGAAACTGACAGCATCACTGTCTTGTTGGCACGTAGTATAGCGACTAGCACGTACGATCACGTTCCGCACTAGTCAGTGACATGATAGTTAATGCTGGAGAGTACCGTCCTGGGACTTCTCCCGCGTTCGTTCCGTACTCTAGATCCAAGTGTACACAGATTTGATGTGTTTGGTGATCAATTCATTAGCCTCCTGATGATCCTGTTGTCGAGTTCCACCAGTTGATGGCTGTTGGACTCTGAAAGTTCCCGTGCCATGCGTTTTCTTTCATCGATCCGTCTAAAGCTGTTGGATAACCTTCGTGTGAAGAGCATTTTTCATTTTAAGGAGGGAGCGTGATATTCCGTCTCGTTCGAAATGTTGGTCGTGCGGCCTAGTGACGCGTTGTGTCACTTTAGGGCGTAAGGGAAACCTGTTGATGGTCGAATTGCCCCGTGGCTGCTCAAAGCATTTTTCCCGTGAGGCCAAGGTTGTGTTCCGAGGCGTGTTTGCAATTGGATTCAAAGTCACTGTTGGGAATGTTCGCACGGAATCGCACTCGCTGGTCGATTCTACGCAGTCCATCGATTATTCTATTGAAAGAGGTGATTGTCGCGCGTCAGATAATCATTGCCACTCCTCAAGTTCGAATGGGAATAGGTTGCAACCGATGCATTTTGAAACGTCACGTTTGTCTCAGCAGGTTTCACTGGTGGTAATGCTTCTATTGATCGGCAGTCAAGCTGCTTCAGGAGCTAACAGCCAGCC
>CAXQOB010000095.1:0-8137 GCA_964225475.1 Candidatus Nitrosopumilus sp.
CTCCATGGCGACTAGCAGAATTGCAGTTGAGCAATAAATTGCGTAGGAGGCAATGAAGACCGAAATCAGCAAGATAACATTGGACACAAATACGCCGGTTCGATCCGAACGTGCCTGTGAAAGGAAATGAGATTCCTCGGCGGCATTTTCCCATAGCTGCAGCGCCTGCTCTCGACTCTTTTCGTTTCCAGACACGCTCGAGAGCACAGCCATGGGCGGAACATTTAGCGGGACGGAATTCACGACAACCGACAGGGCTTCACCCTGTTCAAGTCGGTTCGATGCAGTTTCTGTCCAGCATCGGATGTGCGAATGGTTAATCTCACTCGCTGCATTTCTGAACGCTATATGGTACGGAAGCTCCTCACTGATGGAGCGAAAAACCGATTGGCACAACTCCGCGGCGGCTAAGCATTCTATGGTTGATCCGATTAAGGGAGTTCTCGCCATCCATTTGGAGAGCCGCCCCGGTAACCTGTCTGCGAGAAAAAGAACATTTAGTATCGATCCAATTCCGACGCATACCGCGACTGCGAGATATATCTGGTAGGTGATATGTATCCAGCGTAGTTCGGGGTGATCGGTTTGGAATGATATCTCTTCCCACGAAAACCCGTTGATATAAACCAGTTCCCGTAAGATTTCCTCCATCATTTGCAGGAGGAACGCTCCAATGATCAGGGACATCATCAAGTAGAAAGTTGCAACCAGCACTAGACGCCTTGTTGCCTTTTTTACCGTCGATCTGATTTCCGACCAGAACTCGAAGTGAGTTTCTTGCGAGAGCGTTATCTGGGTTGGAGACTGCAGGGCACTCATTTGAATATTCCCTCCAGCATTTCCAACAATGGCAGTAGGATAGCCTGAAGCATGATCGCAACCATGAGAATCATCAACAACCACGAAGTAATTTGCGGGCCGACTTGCAAGCTCCAGCGTCTGCTCTGAATTGATCTTCTTTGGTATATCTCGCTGATACCCTGAAGGTCATTGGAAACCAATTCCCGGCTTCGCGTTCCCGATGCTAGGTCAACAACGCATTGACTGATTCCATGGGGGCAGTCGTCCGGGATTTCTAATTCGTCTATTGAAATGCATCCGAGGTGAATCTTTTCTGGACATTGACGCCAAGGCTCAGAAATGCCTGCGACCTCTGCAGCAGTGCTGATCATGGTGCCCAGATCAAGTTGACCCGGTGTTCGCTCAGTGCCCTCTAAAGAATTTACCGGTGTCTGTAATTGGGCACCAAGCCACCGCGAAAAAATCGCATAACGTTTGTAGTGCCGTCCATTCCGATTCAATTTCTGAGCGAGCATCGCAAAAGCTGCACATAACAGCAAAGCGAAGATCAACCCTATCACCGCAGCAGCGATGCGGTGAGTTGCCAACCATGATGCAATCTTGGCCGTTAGTGGTGAACGGTCTGCCGAGAGCAGCTCAGCTGAAGCCATTGATTCAACGACAAATGGCAGGATCAGGAAAAGGAGGGTCGCCGACATGAGCGTATTGAGAAAAGGAGCAATCGCTGAGAGTCGTGCTTGTTTTCTCTCCTCTGATGTCTGACGAATGAGATCAATCAGTAGATAAATTAACTCACTCGATCGCGTCTCGACCACAACTTGAAGCGTTGATCGGATGGCGGTGTGGTAGCGTCCAGCGATTCCTGCGAAAGCCTCGGTAAGAGGCTGACCCGCTTCGAGCCTTTCGCGAACTGCCTTTGCGGCACTTCCCAGAGCTCCTCGCGAATCGTTTTCATGTAACCTCAGGCCGCTCGAAATTGACCGTTTCGAGGTGACCATGTCAGCTACTTCCGAGAGAAGGAGGATCTGGGCCTCCTCATTTGGTTTGATTGGTTCAGGCACTGATTGGCTCATGCTTGGCTTCCCAAAACACGAAAGACTTCAGTAGCATCCGTGATTCCAGAATTAACTAACTGGTTCGCTTGATCGCGGAAGGAGATGCAACCACTTTCGTGGATGATTCCATCGATGTCGTCGGCAGTTGCACCTGATTCAAGTTGATCAAAAATACGATGGCTCAGGTCAGCGCCATCAAAGCTAACCAATTGAACGATTGGGATCCGACCGTGATAGCCCGTAGCATTGCAGACATCGCACTGAGTGTCGTTGCGTGCGTCCGGCTCACATGCTTTGCAGGTAGTCCGAAGTAATCTCTGGCAAATGATTCCTCTTAGCCCTGTCTGAATTGCGTAAGTGGGTAGTTTCATTTGCACGAGTCGTCGAAGTGTTGAACCAATTGTTCCGGAGTGAATGGATGAAAAGCAGAGGTGGCCTGTCATCGATGCGGTGAGGACCACCTCAGCGGTCTCGGCGTCGCGAATCTCACTGACTAGGAGGACCTCGGCGTCCTGACGAACAGCCGAACGCATTGCAGAAGCTAACGTTAAACCGCTGTTGGGCTGCAGTTGTGATTGGCTTATCGATTCAATGACGGATTCTACCGGATCTTCGATGGTTAGCACACTTCGGTTCTCGTTACTCGAGGCGATGTGCTGTAGGCAAGCGTACAGTGTTGTCGTCTTTCCGCTTCCGGCGGGTCCTGCAACTAAAAGCCATCCGTCCCTGGAGTCACATAGATGCTGTAGCTTCGATTCGGTTTTCTGATCGACTCCTAGTTGGTCAAGTTTACGTACGGAACCGGCTTCACCCATGATTCGAATCGCGGCTCGATTACCATGAATGGTTGAAAAAACTCCAAGTCGCAATTCGTGCAGCTGGTTTTGCCCATCCTTCCACTGGAATGACCCTTCTTGTGGGACACCGCCCATGTATGACGGGAGTCTCGCGAGAGACATCAAACGCGCGACAGGGTTTGTCTTTGCGTCATGCGGGAAGGTGTTTGCGAGGTGTAGCACTCCATCCACCCGATAGTACACCTCCCAGCAATCACGACGCGGCTGCAGATGGACATCACTGGCGTGTTGGTTAATCGCCTCTGACAGACACGCGTCAATCATTTCAGCCGCAAATGCTGAATTGTTTTCGGAAGACCGCGGGATGGTATCAGGCAATGCCATGCTCACAGGCGATTCAGAACGGGGATATTGAATGAGCTCTACGTGGAGAATCCTCGCTGTGATATACTACCAGACAGTGATCGAGCTTGCGGGGAATTCTACGCGGAAAGGGTAATGAGGAATGATAACAGGTCGCAAATCATCCAGCGGATTTACTCTGCTTGAACTGATCATTGTTGTGGGGGTCATCGGAATACTGGTTGGTCTCCTGCTCCCTGCTGTGCAGGCTGCTCGTGAGGCGGCTCGACGAATGAGCTGTAGCAACAATCTCAAGCAGGTAGCATTGGGCGTTCATCAATACCATACCACCTTCCGCATCTTACCACCTCACGGGACAGGCACTTTCAACCAAGCGAACGATCCGGCAACGTCCAATCAATTTCGCTTGAGTTTTCTGGTGTCGATCTTGCCATTCATTGGTCAGACTCCGAGCTGGGAATCGATAAGTCATTCTTTTGAAGGGGATCCGATCTCTGCTGATATCATCCTTAATCCAAATGATTCTGAATCGATGGGCAGCGATTCAGACGGCTTTGGTGATACGAACATGGGAGATTTTTCATTCGGAAGCCTGGATCTTGAGGCTGAGGAGGTGGGCTACATCTATCCACCGATGGGTCCCTCCCCGTCGATCAGATCGTACCTCCATTGGCGAAGCGAAATTCCCGGTTATCGTTGTCCTTCTGATCCGGGGTATAGCCGTTCAGGATTTGGAATGACCAACTACGCCGCATGCCTGGGAGACGCGATTGAGGGTTTGGACGAGGGCCGTTGGCGATACCGTGAATCAAAATGGGAACCGTCTGGAAAGGAGCAGATGCTCGCCACGGGTCGAGGCATGTTCATCCCTCGTGGGACGTCTCGTCTAAGTGATGTGACCGATGGACTTTCGAACACTATCATGCTGGGCGAGATGATCACTGATTTGGATAAAAGGGATACTCGTGGTACTCCTTCATTAAATAACGGATGGAAGGATGGTGTTTTGAGTAACGTCAATACCTGCCAGTTTCAGATTGACCCAGAGAGACCGCGTTTTTGGAGCCAACTTAATGAAATTTGGACGGGTGAATCCTTTGAGCCGGGGACTGTCTCGCTGCCCAAATCGAGGGCACAAGGACGAGGGTATCGGTGGGCAGACGCGATGCCACTGATGACAGGCTTTAATACCATCGCACCACCCAACGGTGCATTGTGCTTTGGTGGAGGAAGTGAGACGATCGGAGTGTTGCCGCCAAGTAGTCATCATCAGGGTGGCGCGAATTTTGCCATGGGGGATGGTTCGGTTATTTTTATGACAGATTCAATCGAGGGCGGTTCTTTCAACAACTCGGGGACGGTCACCCTCGACGGTACGGGGGATCTTGCTCCAGGAAGGGAAAGCGTTTTTGGCCTTTGGGGAGCTCTTGGAACCCGCGATCAAAATGAGATGATTGAGGATCAACTCAATCAATGATTGCCAGCGACCGCGTTGCTGGGCTCTTACATGCCAACCGGGAGATGCTTCCCTGACTCAGACGGCGTCAGGGGACGCGTGTATGAAGCTGAACTGCTCCATGCGCAAAGAAAACGCTCCGGCTTACGTGAAACCGGAGCGTTCGTTTTACTTTGGCGAGACGCTGAATTTCCGAATCTCAGAAATCAACGATCGAGAGCTCAGACCTTTAGGATTTCGTAACCTTTACGACGCTCCCGCGACTGCATTGCCGCTGCTTGGTCGTCGCCGATGATTTTCTCGGTGACGGGATCCCATTTGAGTTTTCGGTTCAGCCTAGCGGCAATCGCGCTGAGGTGGCAAACCGACATCGCCTGAATGTGACTAAACGGATCAGAGACCGTCAGGCCACCTTCTCGGATACAACGATAGAAGTTGTTCTTGTGACCCTCGTGCGGCTTACCTTTGTAGAGCTGGCTGACATCCTCATCGGTGTAGGCGTCTTTGTCCCAGTTCTCTTCAATGGGTGTGCCGGTGATTTTTCCACGGTTTACAAAAATCCGTCCTTTCGTTCCCTCAAAGATAATACCGTTATCGCCATGACTAGTGACATCCATGGTGATGCCGTCGTCGAACGTGTGGATCACCGAGAAGTTGTGAGAGGTGTTGTAGCAATCGTCAACCGTGGGATTGCCGTCTTTGTATTCAACAGGGTGGGTGCAGTTGGTTCCGTCAACGGCGGTTGGGCCCTGTTTGGCACCATTCTTGTTGAGAGCCCACATGGCAATGTCCACGTGATGAGCACCCCAGTCGGTGAATTTTCCTCCGGAGTATTCGTACCACCAACGGAACTGATAGTGGCAGCGTTTTTCTCGGTACTCCTTGGCTGGAGCTTGACCCTGCCACATCTCCCAGTCGAGTTCTTTGGGGACATCGGCGATCGGAAAAGGGCCGCCGGTGGGTGAGCCATTGATTCCAACGGTCACATGTTTGATGTCACCCAGAAGTCCCTTTTGAACCATGTTGACCGCTCGCATGAATTTGTTGCGATCGCTGCGCTGTTGGGTGCCAACCAGGAAGGCAAGGTTTGAGTGTTTTTCACAAGCCCTGCGGATCAGCTGATTCTCTTCCAGGGTGAGTGTCAGTGGTTTTTGGACAAACACATGCTTGCCGGCTTCAAGGGCCTCCACTGCAATCTTGATATGCCAATGATCCGGAGTGACGATGCTGACGGTGTCGATGTCTTTTCGCTCCAGGACCTTTCGGTAGTCGCCATAGGCGTCCGCTTTGCCGGCACCAATCTTTGCATCATTTTTGGCACGCAGCGCATGACGCTCATCCACATCACACACGGCGACAATGTTTCCAAAATTCGCGTGACCACGGGCATCCCCCGACCCCATGCTGCCAACTCCAATGCAACCAATGTTGGGACGGTCGTTTTTATCTTGGTTGGCGAACGCTTTCTCTGACCAGCTGAAATAGGGCGTTGCGGCGACGGCTCCCGTGCTGAGGGCTGCTGCCTTCAGGGCCTGTCGACGGCTGGTTTTCTTCAATGGGTTTGGCATGTGGGTGTCATCCTGATGCTGGCGGTTAAGTGGTGTTATGAATTCGATCTAGGGCGATAGTATAGCGGCAAGGTCGCTGCCTTGTGGAGCCAGCCGCATTCCGCCGGCACTGTCAATATTTTTGAAAAAATGAGTCAGGGCTAAGCGTCTATTGCCGCTCGTTCGATGAAACGCCCGGTCATTTCGATGGGCGAAGCATCGTATAGTCCAGCGAGAAGGTGCTTTCTGGACGCTCGAGATACTTATCAAGAACTGGAGAGTAGGTTTGAACGTTGATCGTATTCTCGAGGGGACGAAACGTCAAAACCCGCAAGAACCCGCTTCCGGCCTCGATTTCCGGGAGGTCCCAATACCAGTAGTCTGACTGGACTTGGTGCACTGTATTGCCGTGCTTGCCCTGGCTGGTTAGTCGGTTCTCGAGAGCATGTCCTGAGAGAACGAGAAAGATATTCTTGTGTTGCCTTACGAGTTCATTCCAGATCGCATGTCCGGAATTACCTTGAACTTTGTAGTGGTCATCACCTGAGAGTTGCCCTTTCTGGCGTGCAAGATAATTGTGCGTGACAATGATGATTCGTCGATCGGGGTGCGCCGCGACTACCTCGTTTGCCCATGCAAGCGTTTGATCTCTTGGCTTGAATTCTAAGGCGAGAAGGAGAAACTTCATTCCGCCAGCTTCGAGGAACAGGTAGTAGTTTTCAATCTTTCCCTTTTCATAAAAGTGTTGAGTCTTGTTCTTACCAAAATGAGAGTCGTACAAGGAATTACCGGTGAAACGAGACGGAGGAAAATACGAGCCAAAAAGACTCTGGCGCGAATGGCTGGTCTCTCGATGTTCTGGCGAATAGCCCATGTCATGATTACCTGAGCAAAGTAGATAGGGAACATGATTATCGAGCGTTTTAAATGCTGTATCAGCGATCTTCCACTCCTCGTGATGTTCTGTTTGAGTAATGTCCCCGACGTGGACCGCCATGACGATATTCCGCTCTTCTTGATTTTCTCTGATCCATTCCGTTTGCTTGAAGAAGCAGGAGCGTTGATCGCCAATTTCCGGCCAGTGTTTCTGCGTCTCTTTATGACGAACATCAGCATAGCCTTGCGTATCGGGAATCACGATTAAACTGAAGAAATCGTGATCGTGTTGCATCTGTCCATACAAAGGATGGGCCGGCTCGATGGCAAGGAGGGGTTTTGCAGATGCCAACACCAGGCCAACACCCAATGCGACGATTGCAATCCACGATCTCGTGGCAGAATCTCCTTTGTCTTTGATCAGCGAGCAAATCGATAGGTTGGGGTGACTGATGTGAAACATTGGAATTCTTCTCTGAATTTGCAATCGCTCTCTTCGGATGGGATCTTTCAGCTTATCAGGATTTATTATGTGTGTTTGGGCGAGACCGGTTTAGAGTTCGGTGGAACAGGAAAGAAGGAATCAGCAAGATCTCTTTCCGGTTTTATCTTTTTGTTTCCACCGCGCAATGTTTAATAAAGAAAAGTTCAATAAAGAAAATCGTCAGAGGGTTAAATAAAAGAAATCATCAGAGGACAGAACAATATCGCTTGGCTTTAAGCCTTTGGAATCGTCGCAATTTGGGGGCAAGGATCCGACAAATTTATTCCACTCAATTGATCTCTGATCCACGTCAGGCTGAGGAAGCGTAGTGGGCGACCAGTCAGGTCAGGTAGACGCTTTGTACCGTGTGGGTGAATGGCAAAAGAACCAGTGCAATGAATTACGCGCCCCAAAGTAGAAGGAGAGGGAATATAACGCGGTGGAGAGTTTTTGGACGTAACAGCTTGGCATGCGACTCGCGAAAAATTGGCAGTTGGACCGAACCCTGTCAAACACGGGGTTGCGTCATTTTGATTCCGGCCTCGGGGCTAATGAGCCGTTCCGAATCGTGCCACGTCTAGGCGAATAGCTCTTTGCGTGCTTCTCCTTCGTTGGCCAACTTGAAGGGCCATCCGCTGGAACTTTTTTCTTCATGGCTGAGGTCAATCCCTAGCCGCCAAGCAATGGTCGCGTTGAAATCAGAGACGTCCAACACCTTATCTGCCGCGGCCTGACCGTCGCTCGTGGTCGTGCCGTAA
>CAXQOB010000096.1:0-14274 GCA_964225475.1 Candidatus Nitrosopumilus sp.
TTCGATCGGAAGATTTAATCAATCCCCGATCAGCTTCAATTGCTTGCTAAAGCCGTCGTGTCTTGAGCTAGCTCTACTTCTGAACAACCTCAATCAATCCTTTCAGATTGATCTTCACCACAGGAAGTCACCAGACGATCGGTTCACTGCAAACCAAAGGTGGATTTATCGAGGGTTTCGAGGATCGTTTGAGCGTCGCCCAAGACGTTTTCGACTGAGCCAACCTTTAACCGAGTTGGAGGTTAGGTCCGGGCGACCTTCTGGGTTCTGCGCTACGATTGAGTTTTCAGTAATCTCAGTCTGAGCTCTGATAACATTCATGTCACATTTCGGACATGTGATAGGTGGCTCTGGAATTTCGAACTGACAATTTGGGCAAAAGTGTCGGATTGTTGGACGCATCGCAGCCTCAAACAAACCTCCAACATCGGCAGCAGTAAACCAAGTCGAATCGTCTTTTCGTAGCATTGATTCGGGAGTTACTTCACCTTTACGTACCAAGTCCAGCAGTTCGCTGGGCCTGTACGGACCAGCCTCTTCTCCGGTACCAGTGATTTGAACGAACCAATCTGCCACGATTTTCTCCACTGATCAATTTAATCAGTCATCCACGACCTTCAGTCATTCACAGTTCCATTGTAACTCAAAAGGAAGAGCTGTAGGTCTAACGCTATCACCACACTGAGATATCGCTATCGTCCCGGTCGCATGCCAGTTCGTAATACATGCCGCCCATAAAGCTCGATCCACGCAAGATGCACGCAGTTTAGCGTACTTTCCACTTGCTGGGTGACAGCCTCGAATCCCCAACAGTCGGCGTCGAAGCGAGTATTCCTGGGTAGCAAAGCTCAAGCGACTGTTAACTCTGCAATTCCCGCATTTCGCTCTCCTGAATCAAATCTTAGCAGGCGGAAAAGGGGCATTGGTTCAAGGCAGCGGGAATTTACATGGGGACAAAGGAAAAAATGCGGAGCCTGCTCAAGAATTGCGTCTTCTCCTTGTAGCCGTAAAAGATGAGATTCACAAAACATTGGGAAACTCATGGCGAGCAGGGAATTAACGCGAGCCGAGCTCATTTCACCATTCTGAGTCCAATATTGACCGATCTTGATCATCGGACCAGTTCGAGGACACCTCGTGACCAACTCCTCGGGTCAAATAACCATCACCAAACGAAATAACATTGATAGCCGTTTTGACAACAGGTTAGATGGGTCGGTTGTCAGCGGGTAATTTAACCGTGATACTAGGAGTGTGGAATTGATCCCGATTTTGGTGGAGTTTTATGCGTTGCCCCTACTGCCATGTTGATAATGATCGCGTTCTAGACACGCGTGCAGCCGAGGGTGGCTACATGGTTCGAAGAAAACGCACGTGTAATTCCTGCCAGCGACGATTCTCCACCACAGAAAAGATCGAAAAATTAAGTGTGCGGGTTGTTAAGAGTGATCAGACACGAGAACCGTTAGATCGCGAAAAGATTCGTCGGGGAATCGAGCGAGCTTGCTCGAAACGCTCGATACCAAGCGCCACCATTGAACGGGTGGTCCAAGATATTGAAACGGATATCTACACGGACTACGAATCTGAAGTCACCTCGGCACAGGTTGGCGACATTGTTATGAGGCACCTCACTCATCTAGACGAGGTGGCCTATATACGATTTGCAAGTGTCTACCGAGAATTCGATGACGCTCAAGATTTTATTCAAGCGATTTCGACGATTGTCGCTCCTCGATCCAAATCTTGAGCCGCTGGCCCAAAATGAGCATCGGACCTCAGCATCGGCATGGAGCATCCAAGCTCACCTGGATTTAATCCTGTTCCCACCTAACCTTGGACAACCATCCGTCCCCTATTTTTTCGTTGCAATCACCTGCATTCGATTCACCAAGGTCAGTTCACTATTGATTTATGGAGATGAAACTGCGTATCACCACTCCACGGGCATAGCGCGTTGCAGAAGAGTTCCCAGATCTACAGTGAAAGGCAATAATTCCAACGCCTCCCGGTTTGAGAGGTTGCTTTCATTTTGCACCACGCGATGAGGATGTTAAATACGTGTTGCTAAACTGAGAAAAACAGACGCACAGACCAATCCCTTGAGACTTCTTAATCACCAGATACGGTAAACTGGAAATACCGACTCACGAGTTTCGTTTTCCCGAAATTAACACGGTAGGTCAATTCATGTTTCGCCACCAACTACTAAGCCTCGTCGTGCTTTCAATGCTGACAACATCAGCTAGTGGACAATACCACACCCAGCGTGGCGCCTCGATCGGCGGATTGACCGGCGCCATTGCCGGCAGCATCATCGGCGACAATAACGGTAACGCCGGTGCAGGGGCTGCCATTGGTGGTGTCGTGGGAGCGATGGCCGGTGGCCTTATTGGTGATGCGAGAGATCAACAAGAGTGGGTTGAGCGTCGTCGGGCAATGGTCTACGGCACAAACAATGCAAGAGCTACCCACCAAATCTCCAGGGGCGTAACAAGTCAGGATGTGCTGGACATGGTCCGAGCGGGTCTCAGCGATCAACTAATCATCAACCAGATCAGTCAGCGCGGTGTACCCACTATGCCAACGGTAAGAGAGATTATTGACCTCCACCAGAGAGGCGTCAGTGAGCCTGTTCTCGCAGCGTTACAAAAAGCGAAAACAAACGTCAGGCAATCGAATCCAAGACCCGCGGGTAATCCACGGCCAACATACTTCGCTCCTACCACAACAACGATTCTAATGTCTCCAGTTCCCTATCCACGGTACTGCCCACCGAGTTATCACAGCAATTACCCCTATTATTATCACAACCGATTTCAACAAAACTTTGGGTTTCATATTCGCTTCTGAACGAAGTTGAAAACCGCCACGCCAACGCCGTCAAACGAGCAGAAAAAATCCGGATCCCCAACCATAAATGAGAGATGATAAATCCCTCACCGATTCGGTTTCTTCAAGGCAACATCAGCCTGTGCAAAATCTACGAACTCATTGCTCTACGATTCAAGGCTGAACTTCGATTGATTTGCTCAGCAATGAGTATCTAATTCGACTCACTCGAAGATAGTGATGATCGATATTTCTGGAACTGCTCGTGGAGATGCCATTGTGTTGGGTCATCAAGAAGGCATCCTTTTCCAATCTGCAGAGACTCAATCGGCCGGTCCAATTGGAAAAGCACTTCTGCGAGCGTGTCACGATAGATCGCACTATCTGGTTCAGCACGAACAGCTAACTTGGATAACGTCAAAGCATCATCGAGTCGTCGTTCATTGACAGCAGCCACCCAAGCAACGTTGTTACACGTCATTGCATCGAACGGAAATCGCTGTCCGTAGGCGATCCCTTTGTCCACAATAAGGTTCAAAACCCGATCAGCATCTTTCTCCATACCCGCCTGCCTCATCATAGGGAGCAGTCGTTCGGCAAAATCAATGTCCATGGCATCGAGCTGCAGCATCCTGTCCAGACGCAGATTGACTCGTGCGACATCACCTTGACCGATTTCATCTTCCAACGCCCATCGATGCACAAACATGGGCAAGGTGACGTATGCGTTCGCACGAAAATCAACGGTCCACATCGTTTGGTTCAATGCAAGATCGAACCAACGAGCAGCCTCACCGGGGCGGTCTTCTTTTACCAATGGCGCGTAGCGTCTCGCCACGTCATAGAGCCCCACTCGTCCCCGTTGCCCCAAAGCAACGACCGGGAGCAAGCTCTCAAAAACTTCGAGTGATAAATCTAATTCAGAAAGTTCCGACAAATACTCTGCAATCTGATTCCTGCCATTTAGATCAGGAGTGCACAAGGCATAGCGAATGCCCTTCAGATTCCTCTGCTCAAATTCATCCTCCTGCCTCAAGCGAGCAACTCTCCACACCCCGAGCTGGGCACGAATATAAAGATTACTATCCAGCCCATTGGAAAACCGCTCCAATTTTTTCGTTCCCTGCACAACATTTCGAAGCACCGATTCAAATAATAACTCAGCCGCTTTCGACTGACCGCTGCCAAGCTGCTGCTCAGCCATCACCAACATCGCCTCAACGTCACCCTTACGAACCAATTCCTGCAACAGGATTCGTGAGTAACGCAGCTCACCGTGTTTTGAAAACAGCTTTACGAAATTGAGGTTTAATCGATCTTTCCTAATATTGACTCTTACCCCTGGAGGCACACGAACGGATGTGCTTTCCGAAACGAGAAACGTGAACAACTTTGCGAATAAATTAGGCTTGATACCACTTTGATCCGATGCATCAGAATCATCCGACAGGAACAGCGACACGGTTTGCTCAAGGTGCGATTTAATTGGCTCTTGTGGGAAAGCCGCGACCAAAGCCTCCACTGCGGTCTCTAGAGTTGAAAGGTCACAGTCGGGTAAACCGCGTGCGATGATATTGTATGTCTCACGAGAGATGGACTTACCATCTTTTGGAACTGCGAGAGCGACCATCCAATCGATGCGTTTTGTCAACGAGAGCGTGGAGAGAACAAACTCTCGTAGATCAAGTGAACCTACTTTCACACCTGAATGGGACAGCTCAAACGCAATTTCAAATGCGAGATCATCTCGGCCGATACGAATCAAGCATTGCATCAAGGTCATTAACTCTCGCACGCTGGTCGAGAGTTCACGAGCATTCGTCGCAGCTTGTTTCTGGATCGCTTCATCGATCCAATTACTGAGTGACAAATCGATTTCATCGAGTGGTCGACCAAGAACGCTAAAGGCTTGCCCCACTCTTGAAGCATCTTTACACAAAGAAGCCGCATCTCCGGGAGCGAGCTCCGCGAGGATACTCAACGCATCATCGACTTCCCCATGACTCGCCAACGCTTTCCAGCGCATCGCAGCTGCAAGCTTTCCCTCAACCGTCTCCTCGGTGGTTTCCATCAGCAGATTCTCCACCGCCTCTTGACGCAGAGTCTTTGCACTCCCGGCTGACTCCAGCGAGTCAAGAGATCTCTCAGCTGAAACCAGAACAAACGTCCACAAGCGGGTTCTTTCCAGACTTCCTTTCGGAGCATTACGCGCCCGAGATACTAATTCATCCGCCAGTGTTTCCCAATCCTCGGAAACCATTCTCAACCGAATCAGCTGTTCTGGATCGATGCTCTGCTTGGCAAGCTCTGCAGCTTTATTCAAATCACCCCTTAAGTACTCCAGAATACACTCGGCCTGCAGCCTCAGCAGTGGCGTCCAATCAGAGGCAGAAGATGGCAATAAGTTTTCGTTCGTAATCTCGACCTCTGCTTCTTTCATCAATTGATAACGACAAACGGCGAGTTCCACGGTATTGGAGACAAGATCTAAAACCTCCAAGAACTCCGAGATCAGGCCCGACTCGTAAGCCCGTACCGCATAAACGGGAAACCCCTTCACCATTAAAGAGGCAATACGATCTCTCATCGACCGAGCATCCTCACGTCCCTTAGATTCCTCCAAAGCAACCACCACAGAGCTGAAGTACCCTTCAGCCAAAAGCGTGTCCATTGCAACGGCTGTTGAGGACTGACTAAGCCAACGCCCCACTTCCTCGGGCGTCTCGGGCAAAGCGCCTCTTGCCCATTGACCCAAAATCCAACTCGCACGCGTTCTTACCTCGAGATCATCATCCTGCGAAAGTCGCTGTACAATTTCTCTCAAAGTGCTTCGCCGCTTCCATGTCTCGAGTGTTGCTAACTGGCGTCGCCCATGTAACCCCTGCTTCAAAAGATCGATCAACTCATCCTCATCGAGGCGAGACCAATCAATGCCAAATGGATCCGAAAGAGATTCTGAGTCCGTTGCATCACCTTCCAATTGCTCAGCTAGCGGTTCCCTGATGACTTCGATTTCAGATGCAGCCCCCTGACCCAAACTCTCCTGCTGCATACCGATCAAATGCATGGAAATGTGAATCCAAAACAGCCAGCTCATGGAGCGTCCATTGAATCGCAAACGGCTGAAATATGATGGATCGAATCTCATTAATCTTATCAAGCTGATATAGGTCACTTTGATGAAGAACTTGTCGGCATCCATTCCAAGACCATCGCGTAAGCAGTCCCAAAAATGACGCTCCCTCATCGCAGCTCGATTTAAAAAATGCACCACTCTCCTCACGCTGTCTCCCTGAGCATCCCTGATGCATCGCAAGACATTCTTGCATTTTCTTTCAAAGATTGGCTTGCACGGATCGGTACCCAACTTGTCAAGATGCGAAAAAGCTTCCTGCAAAAAAGCTGCAAACCACCTCTTTTTGCGGCTGTGACTCCCCACATTCTATCACTTCATATCGACCCAAACGACAAGTGATTCGCAAACCGGGGAAAGGATTCTGCAACAAAACCAGTCTGAAGCGAGCCACCCATTGATTGCAACGATGGCAATCCTGAAATGGTGAAGACCCATATGACGAAGTGGCTGGCTCATGTTCAATCGGAGGCACCGTGGAGACCGAAAAACAGACAAAACTGCCTGCTCGGCGTCAAGCAACCACCAGAAACTGGTCGCGGAAAAACGATAAACAATCTTATTTCTGCTTGGGAAGAATGTTCCCGCGTGGCGTTCGCACTTTAGGAACCCTTATACTGTCGCGAGCAAGTCAATCAAGAGACGGAACCACTGAACCTCACCGACTCACAACACGATTTGCATCTTGTTTCGTAGAACGACTGGAGTGATTCATGCGAGTCCCAAGCCTAAACGACTTTATACAAAAAAACATTTGCCTTTCCACATTCATCGTGGCGATGACTCTTCCCGTCATGAGCTTCGCAGCAGAGAGCTGGACACAATGGCGAGGCCCTCAACAGAATGGTGTCGCGAGCGGTGAGACATACCCTCGTGAATGGAACGAGCAGCGCGGCGTAGCGTGGAAAAGTCCAATACCAGGTAGTGGTGGTAGCACTCCTGTTGTTTCGAATAATCTTGCATTCGTCACCTCGGGTAATCAGGAAAAAAACACCTTACTGGCGTACAACATCAATGATGGCTCCAGGCAGTGGACCCTCAATGTTGGAGCAGACCGTGGTGGCAAACACAAAAAGGGCAGTGGCAGTAACCCTTCGGCCGTCGTAGACGGTGACTTGGTCTATGCATATTTCCGCAGCGGTGATCTGGCCTGCGCCACGAAGGATGGAAAACTGGTTTGGCAAACCAACCTGCAAAAGGAATTCGGAGAAGATACGCTTTGGTGGGACCTTGGATCATCTCCAACCCTTACCCAAGATTCTGTGATTGTCGTGGTCATGCAAACAGGGCCCAGTTACCTCATCGCTTTTGACAAGAAAACGGGAACACAAAAGTGGAAGACCGACCGGATGGTGGGCGCCCCAGAAGAGGCAGCCCAGAGCTACTCAACACCGGTTGTCGTGCAACACAATGACGAGCAGTGGATAGCGGTCATGGGCGCCGACCACCTTACTCTACACCGAGCATCCGACGGAAAAGAACTCGGTCGATTAGGCGGCTTCAATCCCGAGCAAAATGCATACTTCAGGTCCATTTCCTCTCCAGTAGCGTCATCAGGTTTGATGATTTGCCCTTACGCTCGGGGTGGTACGATCACCGCTGTGGACATGAATGCGTTGGCTGATGGAAAAGGTAACGGAGCGATCAAGTGGTTTCGAGATGATCTCGGCAGCGACGTGCCAACACCTGCAGCGGCCAATGGGAATATCTATGTCGTTGGTGATGGAAGAACCTCAAGAGGCCTGATCACCTGCCTCGACGCAAAAACCGGCAAAACCCGATGGGATTTGCAATTGCCGAGATCTCGCATCAGCTACAGCAGCTCACCCTTAATCGCTGGCGATCGACTTTACGTGACGAATGAGAAAGGAACCACCTACGTCATTGGGCCGCTCTCAGCGGATCAACCGCAGCTGATTTCGGAAAACCCAATTGATGATGATGCTGACTACACCGTCGCAAGTCCAATCCCGGTGAACGACTCCTTACTCATCCGTACGAAGAGCAACCTTTACCGCATCGCCGGTGAGTGATTTCAGAGCAAAATACTGACTACCTTCTACAAGAATTAAAAATCACGCGTTGAGAAGTAATAGCACCTTGTAGTCAACATTATCGCAATGAAAATCGAGCAACTTAGGATTGGACGAGTCAGTTCGTAACGAACCACCTCGCCTTTCTCGGGACCGTCGAGTATCGTCTTTGCCGATTCCCCGCTGATAATCGCCTCAATCGTCTCACCCAATTCACCGGTTTGAGGGGTAACGAAGCGGGCGGGAGCAATGAAGTACTTTTCCAGGAATCGCCAGCCCGCAGCGATTGGATTTCTCTGCTCAACAAATTGCAAATCAGCCTCAGCCAAGACCTCTAAACGATCAATGTGGTGCGCGATGTAAACTCGCCCCTGTGTCCGATCCACATGGACGCTCTCCACTTCGCGAGGTCCAACGGGACCTGTCAATTCAAATACGCCGCTACCCACTCGCTTCACGTGACGTAATCTTCCATCACTGGACCCCAACAAGAAGCCACCATTTCCAGGTAGTCCTACTAATGAAATTGGATCAAGCGATTCGGGTAGGTCAACTTGCCCAAGTTGCTGAAGAGTAGCAGCATCAAAAACTTGGATCGGCACCTCCTCTCTCGCCATGAGCAAAACCTCACCACTGATCGCCAGCAATACGTTCTTCGATACATCTCCATCAAGGGATGCTTCACTGGAAATCTCCCAAGTCCCTGAGCCACTCTGAGGTGGTTCAAACCGAATCAGTCTTCCCCGTGAAACCACAAAAAGAAACCCACCCTCAGGGTCCACTACAAGGTTGCGAGGAGGAGTCAAGGAAACTTGTTGCGGTAAGAGATTCTCGAACCCCTCGGTAGCTACCCCCATCATGCTTGACAATTTCTGCAGCCATCCCCGACTTCCGGCTTGATTGTCCCGAGCAACCCCGGATGAAGATTCGCTGGGCCCTGGTATGCCCGTTTCCTTCTCCTGCTTGCTATCACCTTCATCATCATTGGTTGCTGACCTTTTGGCACCGACCTCTGACAATACGTAATCGATCGACACAGAGGCTAATTCGCCCGCATTGAGAGCGAGGAGTTTATCACCGGAGAGGTACACTTCCGTGGTTGAGGTCGGCAAACGCACACTTGGCTCCCCTTCCCAATCAGAATCCTGAGTCATTACAAGTAGGTCGGTCGCACCGGAGCCAAACGGGTTGAACCGGCCACCACGCACACTGGCGGTAACTACAGTGTTCGGGTCCAAGGCAACCGGTGCAATAATCCGATCCATGCCCAATGGGTTACCCTCAAGAATTTCACTCCAAGAACCCTGCTGGTCATCCCAACGAACCAAACCACCACCCTTGGTAGAACCAATGATTGTTTCGCCAACCACGGCAAGATTACGAATTTTCGCCGGTCCGGTGACAAAGGTATCAAATAAACCGCCAATCACTCCCACAACGAGGCAAAGACATCCAAAGATGGAGGTGACACTGATAGCGAGTATCGAGGATCTCCAAATCAATCCAGCCAACGTTGACACGCTATAAAAAACAGAAAACAAGAAAACAGATACGGGGATGCACCACAACAGTCGCATGTTCCAAATATCCAACCTGAAACCTACGATCAAGTACAAACCGATAACTAACTGAGTTACGCACAGCAAAACAAATCCGCATCCGCCGAAAAACTTGCTCAACAAAAGCAAACGACGCGAAACCGGTTTACTAAGCAGAAGATGCAACGAACCTGGCTGCAGCATCTCAGGAATCATCGACGCAGTGACGAGGATACCAAGAAAGACAAGCACGAATCCCATCAACCATTGAATAATGACAGGCAACACAAACTGATTCACAAGAATCAAGAACTGAGCTTTATCAGTCGAAAATCTAGCGGGAAAATCAACACCGGCGTAGCTCAAGCGTATTGATTGCGCTGATCGGTTTTCGAAGACGCCGGGCAGTGCTGCTTCAATTCTTAACCGAGCTCTTCGTCGACGCAACGATTCATCAAGAGGCTCAGGTAATTCATTCAATTCGCGCAATTCGCGAAATTGCAGTGTCTCCGACCATGCATCTTCACTGTACCAACTTTCATCATCCAAACATTCATTAAGAGCATCTGCAAATAACCTCAAGAAGATCCTCACCTCTTCACCATTACCTACACGCCGTAGATTGCGGGACAACTCGTCGGGCATTGCTGCTGCAAGCCGGCCAATTGGCTGCTCCGAAACGGTCTCATCAACCGTTCCTCTTGCCAACATCGCTTTAAGCCGTGTCCCGTTATAGAAATCCTGAGAACGAAAGTCAGTCGTGTAGTCCTGTCGATAGCCAACCGGTGCCAGAGCTGCCAGCAAAATCCAGATAGCAATAAGAGCCATCCAAAGAACTCGAGAAGCGAATGCTGCACGAAAGGAATCGGTAATGACGGCAAAATATGGGGTCACTCTTGATCACTCCCTGAATCATTAACGAGCTGCATGAATAGTTCTTCCAGTGAGGGCCGCTTCTTTTCCAAGCCAATAATGGAAATGTCAGAAGCGCGCAGAGCGTCCACCATCTGATCAACTTGCGATCGATCAGGCAGACTTGCGGTCAAGACCGAGCTATTTCCTTCTCCCTCAACCCAATCCAACTGCGAGGAATCCAGTTCCAATTGAGATGCAATCTGCTGGACAAATGAAGAAACCTCAATCTCTTTTGATACCTCTAATTCAAACACGACAACCTCAGAGGCAAGCCTTTGCGAAAGCTCTCGAACTGTACCCGCGCCTCGAATTTTACCTTTTGACAAAATTGCAACTCGAGTGCACACCATTTCTACTTCCTGCAGAATATGGCTATTTAAAAAGATGGTCTTACCTTGGTCACGAAGCGTTTCAATCACCCGTCGAACTTCATTACGGCCCACGGGGTCCAATCCATCCGTCGGCTCGTCAAGGATTAGCAAATCTGGATCATGCATCAGAGCCTGGGCTAGTCCGAGCCTTTGGTACATCCCCTTACTGAAACGCGACACCGTTTCCCGATCACGGCCTTTCAAGCCAACCAACTCCAAAAGTTCATCAGTCCGCCGATTGATGACGGTCGATTCCATCCGACTTAAACGACCGTAATAGGCCAATGCAGATCGTGCTGTGTGGTGGCGGTCAATACGTAGCGATTCTGGCAAGTACCCTACACGCTGGCGAGCATCAATGCTGCCAACCGACTTTCCAAATAGCTTTGCTTGTCCGGATGTTGGCTTAACAACTCCCAAGAGCACTTTGATGAGAGTAGTTTTTCCGGCACCATTCGGTCCCAACAGACCGAACACCTCGCCGCCACTTGCGGTTAGATTCACCCCTCGCAGCGCATCAATCGGCTTCTTCCCGAAGAGTGACCATCCCGAGTAACGTTTCGCGAGTTGTTGTACGTCAACAACAACCTGCTCGTCCTCACCATCCATCATGCCTTCCGAAGCGGAAGCGCTTTTAAGAATCATCTAGGCATCCAAGTAAGCACAAAGAAGGAGAAAGGTAGACATCCTTCTCAACAAAGAATCAGAGAATTCTGGGTTTAACTCGACATTAAATACATTAGGTAGAGGATCCAGATCATCCCCACGCTTACCAAACCGCCTAGCAACCAACGATTCGCGGGATGCCACCAAGTCTGCGTGCGTTTTCCCGTCTCGCAAAATTGCAAGTAAAGATCCCGTTCATGATCTGAATCAAAGACTTGCCCTTGAACCAACTCCAGTAAGCCAAACTCGATGCTGTACTGGAGAACTCCAAAGCAACTGCTGGCACGCTGGCCGGAATCAATTCCAACCGCGTTGAAGTACCAAATTTGGCGTCCAAATTGAGATTCAGATTCCGATCGGGCACTCACACAACTCAAGCGAGTCACCTCACTCATTTCCAATGAGTACTTAGCTCTCTCGAGGGAAAGAAAGCTGTCAAGCTCTACTTGCCGAATCACTCGGTCGGAAAGTTGCTGACTGCCCGTCTCAGCGTACATAAAATCCCACCCTTGTTTGGACGGTCTAAAAGCATTTGATTACCATGCCACGTTCATAGCGAAGCGACGTAAACAAGTTTCCCTCAAAAGAATCCCAGTCGTTCGCCGCACTAGCAGTATGACGGTCAGGACGAGCTTCGTCACTCCCTCGACGTCCAGTTTTCGTCTCAACCCGATTAAGTTTTCGACGTGTCAAGGCAATACCGATCACGGTCTCCCTGCAGAATCGGTCGTGATAACGCTTCAGTGAGACGCAAGCTTTCGAATCGAGTCGACCACCACCTGACACGATGGCCTGCTACTCCCACTGCAGGTGGTCCTGTAAATCACAACTTGCTCATTGACACCGTCGCTCAACGTGCCTCAACCGCTGGTATAGTAAGTAATGGGCAAGAACGTGCAATCGGCCTCTGTGCGTGAAAATTCTTTGCTGGCTCGCTTTGTAGCTTTCTAATTTGTCAAATGAAGTTCTTTCCGATCATAATTTGGATCCCTGACGAGATTCTTAGCACTTTGAAAGCCAAGAGGGGAGAAGCTGACACCCCTGTGGAACTATCCTCCATGCTTATCCAAACCCAAATCCTGGAAACACGATGCTAGAACGACGCTCCCTGAAGGCACCCATTGCACTCGGTGTCGTAATGATCGTGCTGGTAGTGATTCTGGCTGCCGTATGGATCGTAGGCAACATACTCGGCGCAACAGGTGACCTGGGATCAACAGCACTCCCCTGGGTGATGCTAACCACCGGAGCAGTGCTTCTTGCTGCGGTGTTGGCAGGTGTGATCGCCTACCTAACACTCACTGTAAAAGCGATCAATTTAAATCGCAGGCAATCTAATTTCATTGATGCGGTAACTCATGAGCTAAAAAGCCCAATTGCTTCACTGAAGCTCTACCTCCAAACCATGACTCGAAGAAGCGTAAGTGACGAGCAAAAACAGGATTTCCATCGCTTCATGCTTGACGATGTCGAACGACTCGACCTGCTCATCAATCACTTGCTTGATGTTGCAAGAATTAATCAAGGAGGCGAGATTCGGGACGACGAGGAAGTATCAATTGCTGAGCTACTCACTCACTGCGCGCAAGCGACATGCATTCGATACCGACTACCGGCTGAAACGATCAAGATTGAATGTCCGCCGGTAAAGATCCTGAGCCAGCTAATACAACTCGAAATTCTCTTTCGTAACCTCGTTGACAATGCGGTGAAGTATGGAGGATCACCACCCGATGTTCGAGTCGATGCGGAAGTGATCAACGAAAATCAACTGCTGGTATCCATAACCGACAATGGTGCTGGCATCCCTCTGAATCAAAGAAGGAAGGTTTTTGGTAGATTCATCCGGCTTGGCAACGAATTAGAACGAAGCACACCGGGAACGGGCTTAGGGTTGTATTTGGTCCGCAACGTTGTCAAATCTTTGGGCGGGACTATCCAAGTAAGTGATCGCAACGACGGCCAAGGCACACGATTTGAAGTCAAATTGAAAGGTGTTTTGGAGTAATTCCAAATGCTGCAAATCTTGAAAATCAATAATCAAGCAATTAGCCAATGAAACCACACATCCTTGTTGTTGAAGACGAAAAGCACCTCGGTGTTGGAATCAAATACAACCTCGAAGCCGAGAAATACCGTGTGACGCTGGTAGAAGACGGCCCGAGCGCACTACAAATGGTCACGTCCGAATCAAATGACATTGACTTGGTTGTCTTAGATTTAATGTTACCGGGCATGAGCGGCTACACGGTATGCGAGTCTATTCGTGAAGCCGGATTAAACCTCCCCATCCTGATGCTATCTGCTCGAACTCTCGCTGAAGATCGAACTCGCGGCTTTGATGTGGGCGCTAATCAATACATGAGCAAGCCATTTGATCTTGATGAACTGATCAGCCGCATCAAGAACCTTTTGCAAAACACCAATTCGCAAGCACCCAATATCCGCAAACCTAGAGCGAACGAGACTGTCACAGAAGTCAACTTCTCAGACATTCATGTAAACTTTGAAACTCATCAGGCGAGTATCAGAGGAGAATCCGTTCGCATGACCTCTAAAGAAATGAAGCTGTTTCGATACTTCCTAGAAAACGAAGGTCGGGTAATCAGCCGCACGGAACTGTTGACGGAAGTTTGGAATCTCTCCGGCAATCTCCAAACGCGAGCCGTTGATCAAGTCATCGCACGGTTGAGAAAGATAATCGAACCAGACACAACCAGACCCGTCCACCTTTTGACCATTCGCGACGCCGGATATCGATTTATCACGGACCCCAAAAACGACTC
>CAXQOB010000097.1:0-24386 GCA_964225475.1 Candidatus Nitrosopumilus sp.
CTTTCGTGCGCCGAGTCGCTGGCTTGCTGAGCCGACTGCTCTACTTGCTAATGAGAACAGTTATCAATAAGGTAGCCGTCGCGGAGGGCAATGCAAGTCTCTTCCGTCGTATTTTGCGAAGAAAAAACGATTTTCTCGGGCAGCGTCATGATAATTAGACGCTGATCCAAAAAAGGGGCTGCTGCCGAGATGCTCAGGGAAGGTGGGGGTAATCGATTGAGATGAGACCCGCTTGACCTAAATTCTTCCAGAATTCGGGCGGTAGATCGATTTCAGCGGCTTGGATTAATCCGCCAACTCGCTCTGGCCGGCTGGTGCTGAGGGCAACCGCATTGATTGCGGGATGTGATTTTCCGAATGCGACGGCTGCCTGGAACGGAGTGACTTCGTGCGATTCACAGCACAGCTTGAACTGCTCCCGCCACTCAATCCGCGAGCGATCCAAAGGATCGTTTTCGTCAATGGGTCGGTAGTCGAAGAATTCACCGCCCGAGAGGAAACCACCGTGCATCACCGCGGAATTAATCAAGCCGATTCGCCTTTGACCCAAGAGATCAAGAAAGTCAATGAGCTCCTTCGGATGATTCATGATAGTGAAACTGTTTGCCATCATCACCCAATCGAAATGACAATCTTCGTTGAGTTCTCGGATCACTTTCCAGTCTTTCGCACCGACTCCCACTCCCCGGACCTCACCTGAGTCCCTCAGTTCCTCCAAGGCTCGGTAGGCACCGAGTAGGTCCTTTTTCCGACTGGCACGGTCTGAGGGATCCTCTGCTGCCGCCAGGTATTCATCGGGATCATGAAGGCTGACCAGTGCAGGTCGATAGGGAGCCAGCATGCGACAGCCATCCTCATGGCAACGTAAGATCCCGTCATAGCTGATGTCTTGAACCGCATCGTTCTTCAGGCCGATCCAAACACCGGGTTCAAAGGTGGGTTCATCCGAGGTAAGTGGTGTGCGACGCCACGCCAATTTATTGGTGATGACCGCATCTTCTGGACGGATGTTGAGTGATTGTAGTTCCCGGGACAGCACTTCGAGTGCCATGCCCGCACCGTATTTTCCTGCGGAATCAATCGCTACAGGGGTTCGTCCTTGTTCAAACCAAGTGTTGACCAATTCGTGTTTGTCATCATCTGACATCTCTACGAAAAGGTTTCCAAGGCACGTTGTGCCGAATACCACAGGAGGAATCATAACCCCCGTTGATCCTAGTTCTCGTAGGTTCGATTGCATGGCAAATAATGGTTTTGGTTTGATGCGAACGAGTCTGACGAAAATCGCCGGTGTTGTTTTCGGATCAGGCAACCTCGATGATTGCTTTGATCACCCCTGTTTCAGGACGGATCAGGTTTTCAAAGTCGTCTGCAACCTGATTGAATGTTGTTCGGTGTGTAATCCATGGATCCGTTTGTATGACCCCGGCTTCAATCAGACCGATGATACGACTGAAATCGGGTGGTAAGGCGTTGCGGGAGGCAAGGATGGATGCTTCGGGCCGATGAAGAATTGGATGACGGAAGTGAACTTCTTCGGTGGTGATACCGACGTAGACCAGTTTGCCAGTGAAGGCTACGTAGCCCAATGCGGCTGACATAGAATGTTGATTTCCCGTCGCATCGGTGACCACTTGATACATTGAGCCGTTGGTCAATGCTTCCATCTGTTGCAATTCCGAACCATCCCCTTTGAAGAGTATTGTGTTTTCAATTCCATAATTGGATCTCACAAAATCAAGCCGAGTCTGATTCATATCCATGACGGTGATGGTTGCATCGGTAAGTCGCGCGAATTCCAGCGTGGCGAGGCCGATCGGACCCATTCCAATGATCAACGCATGGTCACCTTCGGTCGGAGCCCCACGGTCATTGGCATGGCAGCCAATTGCCAGTGTCTCAACGAGTGCGAGTTGGTCGTAATTGAGTTGTTTCGAAGCGTGAAGTTTGTCGGCTCGGATAGTGAAGGATTCGCAGAGTCCTCCATCCATCATCACGCCAATGACTTTCAGGTTCTGGCAGCAGTTGACCGCCCCTCGTTTGCACGCGTAGCACTCACCGCAATTCATGTACGGCTCGACGCTGCATCGGTCACCCACAGAAACGTTGGTAACACCCTCACCAATCGCAAGGACTTCGACTCCCAGTTCATGGCCCGGAATACGCGGGAAGTCAAAGAAGGGGAACTTCCCAAGGAAGCAGGAAATGTCCGTTCCGCAAATCCCCATACGATGAGTTTTGACAACCACTTCGCCCGGTCCAGGGTCACCGGGAGCTTGGATGTCGATCATACGGATCGTTTGAACGTCAGAAAATTGAATCGCACGCATTGTTTTGGGTCACTCTTGGGTTTTTGGGTCACTCTTGAATTGGGCAGTAAAAAGGTGTTCAGTCAATGAAGGGTGTAAGCAGGATTGCCACGTGTGAGTAACGCGGTCAGTTTTGAAAACCCATCCCCATGGGATTTCGTTATGGTTTAGCGATGGTTCAGGCCGTAGGTTTGGATCACATTATTTGCAAAGAAATCCTCTTGCTCGGAGGGTGATAATTCAGATGCCAATTCCCGAACCAAATTCGTCCATTGCGAATGTTCGGACTGCAGGAGGCAGACCGGCCAATCACTCCCGAACATCAAGCGTTTTGGAGTGAATGCTTCGAGTGCAGTGTCCCAGTAGGGTCGGACCGTTTCAATATCCCATTGTGAGTCGCGTATCTCCGTCACTACACCCGAGAACTTGCACGTGATGTTGTCGCGTTTAGCAAGTTCAAGGAAAGAACCTCGCCACTGATTGTCAAAGTGTTGGCGATGAATGGTTGGCTTGGCGATATGATCGAGCACCATGGGTTGCTGAGGATGACGATCGATGAACTCAATCGTGGCGTCCAAGTGCCTTGCGTAAATCAGTACATCATAAATGAGGTTGCGATCGAGGAGTTGGCTAACTCCACGATTGAATTCTTCTCCCAATATAAATTGATCATCCGGTTCATCCTGAACGACGTGCCGCACGCCACAGAGTCGATTTGCATCTGCGTACTGATCCAGTACATCCGCGATTTCAGGGGACATCAGCGGAACCCATCCAACGACTCCGAGAATCAGTGGTTCTGAGTCAGCGACTCGCAACAAGGCATCCGTTTCCTCAAGGGTCTGTCTGGCTTGCACGGAAATGAATCCATCCACCTCACTCCCTGCAGCAACGTCACGCAACTCCGCCGCACCAAAGCTGCGGCGAATCACTTCCATCTGGTCGCTGATCCATCCGTATTCCTCGGCCGAATACTCCCAGAGATGGTGATGACTGTCGATGAGCATACTTGTCTTTAAGAAATAGAGGGAAGGAAGATTGATTCGTCGCCGAATCGTTCAAGATCTGCGATGGATTCTTGCGGACCGTTCCGAGAGGACATTTCTCTGCCTGCCGATGAACGATTTACCTTGGTCGAAGCTTATCCGAGACGAGGATGGTTATCAATTGATACAGGCTCGGTTTATCCACTCATTGTCTGATGACCCATCCGTTCAGGGCTAGGCATCATCTAAGGCTAGACCCATCCGTTCAGGGGCACACCCGAAGTACAGGGGCACACCCGATCGCTGCAGGGATGGGCCTCCGCGTTTGGAGGAGTTGAGCAAGACGGAAAACGATTTGCCATCGACGTGTTCCTGGTGTCTTGAGAGTGGATTAACCAAAACGGTCGTTGGAACAGGTGAATTCGTCACAAACCTGATCTGCGGAAAAACCGACCGCTTTTCACTGTTTTTGTAGATCCCCCGAATTGCTTGCCGATGCACTCATTGTTTCCCAATCCATTCCAGACTTCGTAATTCAACTCAGTCGAACGATCAGTATAGATTCACGCACTTCCCAATAGCGTGGTTCTTCTCGCATTGATTTGTTTCGCTTTCGTTGTTGATACGAAGCGTTATCTTGTGGCCTTCGTCATGTCATCTACTGAAACCCCGCACACCGCGGAGATCGAAAAGGATACGCCCGTTTCTTCCAAAGCAAGCGTTTCCTCCTCACGTTCCTCTTCGTCGGGCAGGGAGCGATCCGCTCAGTCACCACTCGAGACCTACTTGAGGGAGATTAATGAGACGGCGCTCCTGACTGCTCAGGAAGAGCTGGAGCTCGCAACACAGATCGGTCAGGGAGATGTGCTTGCCCGTGATCGCATGGTGCGTGCCAACCTACGTTTGGTTGTCAACATTGCCCGTGGTTACACCGGTAAAGGGCTCGGCCTTCAAGATCTGATTGAGGAGGGCAACCTCGGCCTTCTTAGAGCTGTCGAGGGTTTTGATCCCACGGTTGGAACTCGTTTCAGTACGTATGCAAGTTATTGGATTAAGCAGTCCATCAAACGCTCTTTGATCAATAGCGCGAAGACCATTCGTATTCCAGCCTACATGGTTGAATTGTTGAGCAAGTGGCGTCGAGCAACGGCGCGTTTGAATGAGGAACTCGGCCGTACCCCAACTAATGAGGAAGTGGCGCGAGTTCTTGGGCTACCCAAAAAGAAGCTGCCAATCATCCGTAAGGCAATTCGCATCAACAACAGTACGCCACAGAGTGACCAGTCCGAGTCCGGTTGGTCTCTCGGGGAAATGGTGATGGACGAGCGGCTCAAGGCACCGGATGAGGAAATGCTCGATCACGACATCCTTCGCCACGCGATGGAGTTGCTCGATGATCTCGATGAGCGTGAGGCGACGGTACTCAAGTTGCGTTTCGGTTTGGAGGGTGATGAGCCCCGAACTTTGAAGGAAATCGGTGAAGAACTCGGGCTTACTCGTGAGCGTGTTCGGCAGATCGAGACCGAGGCCTTGCGGCGTCTGGCAGATGGTCTTACCGATCCCCACGAGCGATTTTGATCAGAATTCTCCACTGGTTTCGATTCGTAGGTACGGACGTTTCAGCAACTCAGTCACAGCTTGTTTTCCTTGGCTTGCTGTGTCGCTGTATTTTGCCTCTCGCTTGAAAACGTTTTTACGATGCAGCGTTGAATCGATTCTGATCTCAATAACGTGCTGAAGTAATTCGCAATAATCAGTCTGGGTAAGAAACTCTTTTTGACGCATGTATTCTCGTGTCATCTGACCCCGCTGGGGGCACCGAGTGCATTGGGCCGAAGAATCGGCGTTGGCTGTGCCTCCATTACACTGCCTACCGCTTGAGCTTTGGTGCTTTCGCGGTGATTTCGGGCTGCAAGGGTCTTTCCCAGGATTCCAGCGGGCGGCTGCCGTCTACGAAGCGACATTGTTATTCAGTCTCGTCGGCTGTAGATCCGGGTGCGGATGTACTTGGAGGATTGGGATCGATCAGTCATCAAACAATAACGTTTAGAATCACGTGTTTTTTGGGTACAAATCACGAGTCTGCGAGTTCAAAAAGTGTAAAACGCTCTGTGAAGAGAGCAGAAATCAGTAAGAGGGAGCAGATTTACTCCTCCTGTGATGATTCTTGCAGATCTCATTCTCCCAGCACGGCCTAACAAAAAATCAACGAAGATAGGGTTCTAGTTTTGATCAGTAGCGTAGAAAGTGGATCCACGCGAAACGTGGACTCAGTGGAGCACTCACAGTGGTCAACTCGAACAAGCATGATTCGCGCTTTGCGGGTGCCCAGTGCACGAAGATGGCAAGACTTTGTCTTCGTCTACACCCCGCTGCTTCGCTATTGGATTGACGTTCGACAGGTCCCGAAATCCGCGCAGGACGATGTGTTGCAGGAGTGTTTGCGATCAATTTTTGTGGGCATTGGGGATTTTCGCAGACGTAAATTCGAGAAGGGCAGCTTTCGAGGCTGGCTTCGAACGATTGTCAATCGACGAGTTGCGGACCATTTTCGTCTTACCTCCAAATCGAGGGTCGCACCTCTTGGTTTGGTGATGGACGTGGAGACTCGGCCTCAGAGAGACCCTGAGCAATTGGCAGCGGAGGAAAACGCATTACGTCAGCTCGAGGCACGGGCCTTACAGTTGATTCGTAAATCAACTGCCGAAAGAACTTGGCAGATGTTTTGGTTGAGCGTCGTGGAGCAGGTTCCTACCAGCCAAATTGCTGAGAAATTCGGAGTCAGTAATGCGGCAGTGCGCGTTGCGAAATCACGAGTTTTAATGCGTTTGAGGCGTCTGTTTGTCGACGCTGCAGATGGTGAAAACGATTGATCGAGCAAGCGATTCATGATGCTCGGTGATCTTGGGTTGAATTGGGCCTCTTCAAGTTTGCTACACCGACGTAATCCCTCCGCCTGGGAGAGTCAATTTTTCGTACTTGTTGGTTTCTCGCTTTGGCGTGCGTTACGCCTTATCGATTAAATAATGTTCGTTGAACTTTCATGATGGAAACGCATTGAGCTAACGATTCGCAATACTTGGATTGGATTCGCATTTTAAAATGAACCGATCGTCCGAATGTCTCTCTCAGAACGACATTTCTCGCCTTGTTCTTGGCATGGCTGATGCCGGACAGACCGCTATTTTAGAGGCTCATTTAGATTCCTGTGATCTTTGTCAGGTCGCTCAGGCAGAGTTTCTGCATCAAACGACGTTGCTAGAGAAACGTCTTCAGCGAATCACTCTCGAGGACCTGGCCAAGGCCGACTTGGACCTGCAGGCGGAGAGTGATCGGAGCACAGTTGATCTCAATCGGTGGCTTGGAAATAAAGCTGAGGAGCTAGCGGCTCAAACCGCATTATTCGCCACACCTTGTAGGATGGGGCAATACGAAATTCACGGACTCATCGCTCCGGGGGGAATGGGAGAGGTCTATCGAGCGACGCATCTACGTTTGAAACGCGATGTGGCGATCAAGGTCATTCGCCGCAATCAGCAGGAAAGTCCGGTCTTTTATGAGAACTTTCTTAAGGAAATCGAAACGCTTGGCCAATTAGATCACCCAAACATGGTGCGTGCCTTCGATGCTTTGGAGTTTGATGGGTATCTATTTTTAGTGATGGAATTGCTCGATGGAGAATCGCTCCGAGGACTCGCGACTCGGCGTTGCTGTTTCTCGTTGAGAGAGGTATTGGGGGTCATGCTTGGGCTGGCAGAGGCCATTCAGCATTTGCATGAGAATGGTTACCTCCATCTCGATATCAAACCATCCAACGTCATGTTGCTTCGCAACGGTACGACAAAGTTGATTGATTATGGCCTGGCAATGCCAGATGACGATGCCAGCCAACCAGGGGTTATGATCTTCCGAGGCACCGCGGGTTATATGCCGCCCGAGCAGATGGAGAGTGGTCGTGTGAGTCGCTCCACGGATATCTACGGAGCGGGTGAGGTTTTCAGATACTTGCTTGATCGCTGCCTTGAGTCACCAACCTCAGGGAATCAGGATCCAATTCTGAAGTCGACGGAAGTATTGATCCGGGACATGACCGTCAACGATACTGGGGATCGGCTTCGCCATGTATCGCTTGTTATTGATCGGCTCCAATCGATTTTGCAGGACCTCGAGTATCGGGAGACGGGCCGCGCCATTTTTAAGCGAGTATCGCCGGCGTGGCGAGGAGTTCTAGCGGGAACCGTGATAGGTGCACTCGCATTGTGCGTCATCCTGCTTTGTTACCCGGCGTTCCTTTCCCTAGCGGGTTGGACACAGGTTTCACAGCGCAATTCTATTCGGATGTCACGTAACGCCGATATTATCAACAGTATAGGCATGCCGCTGAATGTTCTCCCTGATGGCAGGATGACCTCTGAGTTATCGGTGCGAGTTGGAAAACAAATTGTGTTCATTGATAACAAAATTTTCGTGCCACAACCTCTTTACATGGGGCGGTGCGAGGTCACCCAGGAGCAGTATGCTGCGGTCATGGGTGAGCACCAGAATGAATACTTCGGAGAACTGCAACCTGCTGAGTCAATGACGATCGAGGATGCGATCGAGTTTTGTCGCAGGCTGTCCAATCTAGATGCAGAAAAAGCGGCCGGCCGTGTGTATCGCCTGCCAACATCCGACGAGTGGGAGTTTGCTTGTCGAGCGGGCTCCACGACGAAATACAGCTTTGGCAACAAGATTTGGCAAATGGATGCCCACGGATGGTACAACGGAAATAGTGGGACGCCACAACCTGTTGCTCAAAAACGAACCAACGGCTGGGGCTTTGTTGATATGCATGGCAACGTGAGCGAGTATGTTTTGCTCGATGATGAGGATCATCAGGCAATATCAGACGCAACAGGCTCCAAATCTTGGTGGGGTCTTCGAGGAGGCAGTTGGGCAGCTCCGGCCGTAAGGGCGAGGTCCAATGCCATTGAGCTTCCTGATGATGTTGAAAATGCGACGGCTCATGGCGCAATTGGTTTTCGTGTCGTCTGTAATCTTCTACCTGTTCAGGAGAGGGAGCCCGAGTCAAAGCGGCTTAGTCAAACGGAAGAGGTTTCGGATAGTCTCCATACCATCACCTTGAGCCTTCACGGAGAACGTCACCCCAAACCTGTGAGGACTTCAAACGCTATTCTGTTCCGCGAAACAGATAATATTCACTACTGGACCACCGAAAAAACGGATCAGTGGGCGGAAATTGAATACCAATTTTTACTACCAGGGCCCATTGAGTCCGTTGTTGAATTTGAACACTTGGCATGGGTTTATAACGAGAACCACTATCCGGCGTTTGATCCGGCAGCTAAGGGCACCGTTGAGGTTTCCGGTGATGACGGTGTTTGGCATGTGATCTTTCATAGTGAATCCGAACGACCTGTCTCGGATCAACGCATCACGGTTCTTCCGCTTCTTCGCGGATCTCGTAAGATTGGAGTGCGAGCAAAATTGTACTCTGGACGACGTGGTAAATACGTTTACTACTCCCAGTTTCTGCGAAGTGTCCTCGATGACGAGCCTCACCAATTGAAGTTCACAATTACCCCAGATGATGGCGTTGAATGAACTTTACTTGCAGGTGTATCTTCGCCCCTTCGTGCGATCGGCTCATCCCTTTTTCTGATTGAAATGCATTCATTGAATGATGTTTTCCTGGCTCGGCGAACCACCAGTGCTTTTTAAGGGGGGATCCGGTTTTGGTGGGAAACTGCAAGGGCGTGGAATCCTTGTGAAAACCACGTTAAACTTTACACCTGCTGTTTGTAGAGTTGTTACTGCAACAAAGTGTTGTCACTTCCTCGCGTCTCTTGCTTTGAGTTAGTTCATGCTGCTGAATTACCGATTCCCCGTCGCTTTGTTGCTTTCAATTTCAATTGTTTTTCTTGCGAATAATTCCTCGATGGCGTTCGTGGATGACAAAAAGGAAGCAGTGGTTAATCAGGACCAGAAAGGTGAGAGTAAAGAGGATGTAGCAGCGGCGAAATCGAAAGATGGAGATGCCAAAGCGACAAAGCCTGATACTCCTCCAGAAAACGAGAAAAAGGGCGAGAAGGGCAAAGGAGAGCAAGAGAAACCAGTGGAGAAAGATGACGCTGCACCTCCACCACCACTCTTTCCAGACAAAGCTCTGGAGTCAGCGGTTCGTGCTGTCGTTTTCGAAAAACGCTTTAACGAAGAACCTCTAACGAAAGAGGACGTTGCCAAGATTCCTCACGTCATCGGTCGTGGTAAGGGCATCAAAAGTCTCAAAGGTCTCGAGCACTGCGTCTCTCTGATGAAAATTGATCTCGAGGGTAATCAGATTGCTGATCTGAAACCGATTGCTGGACTGACCAAACTGATTTCGCTCTCACTTGCTGGCAACGATATTTCGGACATCACTGCACTCGAGCAAATGAAGGATCTGCAGCTACTCGATTTATCACGAAATAAGATCAAGGACTTAAAGCCAGTCGAACAGATGAAGAATCTGCGAGATCTATGGGTCGCCGAGAACCAAATTAATAATCTCGAACCGATTCGTTCATTGCCCAAGATCTGGTACTTGGACATCGCCAAGAATCAGGTTAGCGATTTGACGGTAGTCGGCAAATTAAAGTGGTTAACTACTTTGGATGTGACAGGTAACAAGTTAACCGACCTAAGTGCATTAACGGCTTTGGAGGATCTCGATCTGTTGTTGGTTTCCAAGAACAAAATCTCTGATTTGGGTCCACTGGTAAAGATGTGCGCGGCGGATGCCAGTGGTGAACGCCGTTTCGCCCCTTACCTCGAAGTCTACCTCGGTGAGAATCCAATCGATCCAACCAAGAAAAATGCATGGATTGATGCGTTGAAGAATGCAGGCGTGGATGTGTTTGATAAGTGACAGGACGTACGAGTGAGAGTCTCGTTGATCGTCTCTTGAGCAGGGCATTAGCAGGATGCCCGCCAAAGCGAGTTGCTTGATGGTCGGTATAAAAGAATGACCAAAGCGTGCATTGGTTCTCCCCCACAGCCTGTTTTGTGATTGGTTGAGTAGCTCAATGCCTCGCTTTTCCAGCCGTTGAGCTGATTAGTTCGCAAGGTGTCGCTTCAGGAAATCAAAGGTGCCTTTTCCATTGATGGTGTGCGGTCCGTTGAAGAATTCAATCTCAGTGTCATCAGCGATTCCCAGTTTCGCATAATGACGGCGAACTTTGGCAAATTCCCAGGCGACCCACTCATCAATGCCAACTCCATCGTCGTGGCCTCTCTCCACCATGAAGGGGCGAGGGGCCATCAACATTGCCAGTTCTGCATAGTTTGCAAGGTTCCCCATGTCCCATTCGAAGATTTCATATTCGGGAGTCCAAACATAGCTGAAGGGCGCATCGGTCGAAGCATTTTTTGACACCCATTCGTTGAAATCCGCGCTGCAGATGGACAGGCAATAGCCTGGTTCGGATTTTGTTGGTGGCAGGAAGGGTGGAACTCGAACGGCCGTTTTACCTCCGTAGGAGAGTCCATAGAATCCAATTCTTTCAGGATCAACCTGAGGCAAGCTTGAGAGCCATCTCAGTGTGACGAGGTGTTGCGGAATGATGTAACTGAACAGGGTTCGGCCCAGCGGATTAGATTTTCTTTGTAAGGTTCGAAATGCGTCATAGCCGCGATAGGGATTCTGCGGCGCGTAGACGATGTAACCTTGCTTGACCAGTTGGACGCTAAACGATTTGTAGGCACGATAGGCTCGTGATTCTGAATCATCGATGGTATCCATCGGGGTTCCTTCGAGTCCGTGCTGGCAGACGACGACCGGACGCCTCTCACCCTTTTTGAAATCGTTGGGTAGTAAGAGAACGCCGGATGCAATGACGTCCGGGTAGACATCCAGAACTACCTCGTAACCACGATATTCTTTATCTTGAATGACTAGGCGTGTTCTCGGATTGATTGGTATCGTTGGCTTCGGTAAGCGGCCGATCAATTCGTCGTGCATCGTTTCACGCATTTTCGCAGCGTCAGCTTTCCACTGCTCAGTTGAACTGCGATCAAGAGGGTTCCACTTTGCATCACGAACTCGGTGTGACAGTTGCAAGATTCGCTGTGTATAGGCCATCATCTGTGTGACCGTTCTCTTTTGGCGATCCGAGACCTCTGCAGCGTCGATTTGGGTCTGCATTTGATAGGTTGGTATTTTTGTGGGGAGATCGACTTTGTTGGATGCTGTCAGTTGTTCGACAAAATCCATCACTGTTTCCGCTCCAATCGGTGGCATTCCCTCAGAGGGTGCCTTTTTAGTGAGTAATTGACCCTTGGTTGCTTCGTGAGACGCATCAACTTGAGTCCAAGCTTCCCTTGCGATATCGAGTTCTTTTTCGACGGATAGGGGATTTAACGCCGTGATTTGACCCGGGGCAGCAACTTCACGGCCTCTTTTAGGGAGTGGTGCTGGTATTGGGATTGTTGGGTCAATTTCAATCATCAAATTTCTTGGTGCGATCATCGATGCAATTTGGGCATCACCGAATGTTTCGACTAATCGCCAAACATTTCGATAGATCGGTTCCTGCCAGATCTTATCTCTCTGATTGAAGTAACCGCTGACGAGTGCCGCATCGATCCGTGTGTCGATCGCTGCGCTGTACATTGCGAGAAGGCCTCCCTCACTAACGCCGCAGACGCCAATCGGCCGGTCACCATGACGCGTATTGCGTTGTTCAAACAGATCTACCGCCGCAAGTACTTTCTGCACCTCGTATCCAATAATGTGTCGTCCGAGCTCGAAAGCTTGTCGGTAGATGAATTCCCGGTGCGATAGATTGGTGGACCGTCCGATGCTTTGGTTCTCGCTAAATTCATTATCCCGACTAACGAGTGTTGGAACGAGAACCTCGCAGCCAATCGCAGCAAGATCAGCTGCATAGCGTGTCGGAGATGGTGCAAGACCACAGATTTGCTCCGGAGTCCAATCAGCATCAGGAATCGCTATGACTCTTGCGACCACATGTCCCCTCGGCAAAAGGAAATAGCCCTCGCCATCAATGCCCTCGAGCGTTTTCCAACGAACTCGTTGCACTTCGAATTGCGAGTTGGATTCAATGAGGGAAGGTTGGTCGGGGGTTGCGATCAATTGAATTCCACTCGATTTTGATCGTTCATCAATACAGCCAATGATCTTGGATAGCTCTTGCCGCTTGCTGTTGAATGCTGCAACTTGATCGTCGACGTTGAGTACTTGATCCCGCCAGTGCTCAACTCGATCCTTGGTCGCTTTGTCGATCGCCCGTAACGCGAAGCGATCAATTCCCTCGACCATCACCACATCGAGTGGTCGTGTCTCCGTCAGTGGCGAGGTGCTCGGTAAGGCATCTTGGCCGAGCAGTGGCTGATGGATGAAGAAAATGAGTGCTAGCGAGATCCAGTGTAAGCCAGTGGGGCTTATTGAAATGGTGTACTTGCGAGCCTTCGCCGATTGGGTAGAGCCTGACCGTTTCATGGTTTGGTTCTCGCTTTTGGTTTTGGTGCTTTGTTTGATTTGGTGCTTTGGTTACCGATGGGAATGAGAGGGCAAATGATTGCTCCCACTGACCCTCTTTCTTGGTCGGTTCTGATTTTAACTCAGATGCGCACGTAGCGTTGCCCGAACCGCAACCAGATAGACTCCAACCAGATAGACTCCGTTCAATGGCGAGTGGCGCGGTCGCAGTTCTCGCCGCGCCGGATTCTTCCCTGCTGATTCAGCCAGCCGCTATTGGGTTTGCTAAGTGTCAGGGAAGTAAGCCGTAGGAAATTGCACGAAGAACGAGAGAGTCGATTGGGATGAGGCTAAATGGATTGACCACCTAAGCAACGTAGCTCGTTACCCACTCTCAGCAGTAGGCAACCATTGGCAAAGGCCGGGCTGGCGCCGACAGGGCCACCCAGATCCATCTCGCCGAGCACCTCGAATTGATCGCCGGCTTTAAGAACGGTTGCATCGCCACCGAGGCTAATGATTAAGAGTTTGTCTCCGATCAATATTGGGGATGCGCCATAACCCTGGCGGCCACCGATTCGTTGCATCCAGATGTTTTCCCCCGTCTCGATGTTCACGCAGGAAGCAATTCCCTTGTCATCGACCATGAACATGCGTTTGCCTCGAACCGCGGGGGTTGGAACATAAGGCGCTCCACGATCAATGCGATAAAGTTGTTCTGGTGCCTGGCCAGGGTTGGTGGGGATTTTCACGGCAACGAGATGATTTCCTCCGCCACCGCTTCCGGAGGTTCCGATTGCGATGTCGTTGTAAATCAAGGGTGTACTGCACACCCTCTTTTCAAAAACTTCGAGGTTCCATAACTTCTTTCCCGTTTTTAAATCCAGTCCAAACATGCCATCTCCGGTATTTGCATTAATGACCTGAGTGCCGTTTGAATCACTAAAGATTGCTGGCATGCCATAACAAGATCGTGTGGTCGTTAACGCTGTTTCCCAGAGTGATTGACCGGTGTGTCGGTTCACTGCGATTACACGACTGGTTCCCGGTGTTTGTCCCGGGCGAAGTTGATCCGCTTGTTGTGAGTTGAAGAGGAGAATAGTATCGCCATGGATCCTGGGCGAGGTGCCAAAGCCGTGCTGGGATTGCCATGAGCCAAAGTCGCGCGACCAGATCTCTTTGCCGTTGTGGTCAAAACATTTCAGGTAAGTGTGGTTCGGTTCTGCGTATGCCACGAAGACATTTTTGTCATCTGCAGAGGGCGTACCAGAAGCAAAAGTGTTTCGTGAGTGGAGGTGGTACTCTGTCTGCGGAAACGGCTTGCTCCATCGTAATTTCCCGCTGCTCAGTTCAAGTGATTCGAGCGAGAGTTGATTTTTATCGGCACGGTATGCCAGATAGTAGACCTTGCCGTCAACGATAATGGGTGATCCCACATCACGCGATCCAATGTTGCGTTTCCAGCTGTAGTCATCGTCGTCCCACTTGGATGGCAGTTTCGCTGGGCCCGCATCACCATTGCCGATGGACCCGTGGAATCGATTCCAATTCTCAGCCGCTTGCCCAATTGTGGTGCAGTTCAGGGCGATCACTAAGACGACAATGAATGGTGAGAATTGCCAGACGGGCATGGGACACTTGCCAATTCGTGGTGAGGAAAAGTTGGTGGTGACTTTAGTTCTGCGTAGCTCTTTTACCGGTTCAGCGATAAGATTCAATCAGGAGTCAATCCTTTCACTCCAATGCCTTTCGCTTCCGAAACCCATTCTAGTGGTTTTGGCACATCTCGGCATCGGTAGGGCGATGAACCGCGTGTTTTTTATCGAGCGACCGGTATTTGTTCGTTTCGATGCCCTGTGTCAACGCTTGCTTGGCACATTTTGCGATGGTTTGGTCAGGTATTCGTCAATTTTGGCCAGCTCGTCATCAATACAGCATGATCGCGAGATCACTTGCCAAGAAGGTAGAGGTGAGGACCGTCCACGCTGCTAGCTCCTCTGGCGAGTTTGGATCAGAGGAATCCGAATGACCCAGCGACAGCAGTTGTGCAGCATCCGTCGGTGATTGCTTGTAACGATTTCGCATTTTTTGTAGCAGCGCGAGGCACGCCTGATACTCATTTTCCTTTGGATGCCGACAGGTCACTGCCGTAAACATCCTTTCGATTCTCTTGTCGTCGCTGCCGGGTTCAGCGAGAAGACGTTTGGCAAAATCTCGCGAGATTTCCAGTCGTTGTGTTTCATTAAGCATGCCTAGCGACTGAAGTGGAGTGTTGGTTCGAGAACGGCGAACACAACTTGATTCACGATCCGGTGCGTCAAAGAGGGTCATCATTGGATGCGGGCTCGTGCGTTTCCAGTAAACGTAAATGCTCCTTCGATTCAGTCGATCGCCTGAATCCTGCCTGTACTGTTTTGTGTTGCTGGCCGGATGGGCAAGAGCAGCCCACATCCCAGCGGGTTGATAAGGCTTGATTCCTTCACCACCCATCACGGGGTCGAGTCTCTGACTGACCCAGAGTCCAAGATCACGAAGGACTTCGGCGTCGAGCCGATAGCTTGCGGCGCGAGTGAGGAGTCGGTTTTCAGGGTCATCAATCTCTTTTCGCCATTGCGAGGATTGTCGAAAGGTTCGACTTGTCACCATTGCTCGTAGCATCGTTTTCAAGTCCCAGCCACTTTCAACAAACTCTACAGCAAGCCAATCAAGTAACTGGGGATGGGTCGGCTGCTGACCTTGAACACCGAAGTCTTCGGGGGTTCTCACTAACCCGGCACCAAAGACTCTCTGCCAGATGCGATTGATCAGTACACGGGAAACAAGCGGGTTTTCACGATCGGTGACCCAACTTGCGAGTCCAAGTCGATTCTGTGGGTGCTCTTCAGACCAGCCACGAAGGATCGCTGGGGTCGCTGGGGTCAACGGTTCGCCTTCAGGCAAATCGTATTCGCCCCGGCGAAGTAGTCGTGTTTCCCGAGGTGTCGTGAGTTCTTGAGCAACCAAACTGGTTGTAAATTGGGTACGCTCGAAACGTATTTGATTTGCAAATGACTCTGCTTTTTCTCGAAACCCATCAGCACCCTTAGTCGGTTCTATCGGAGCATTGGGGTCCGATGCCATGAGAAGCTGATCCTCCAAGTCACATGATTCCCAGCTTCTAAGGTTCGCAAGCTGACTCCATCGTCTTTTTAGATCGATTGTCATGGAATCGAGACTTCCCGTTCCCATGATGGTGAAAGTGAGTCGGTGGAGGCCTGCGGGAATCGATAGATTTGTCTTTAGCAGGCCCGAGTCCTCTGACTTGGTGACGGATCTGATTAAGTCATCCGTTGTCCGTGTCCCATTTTCCTCGTTTGCATTGTCCTCGTTTTTTGTGGCGAATAGCGATACCTTCGAATTTGCTCCGCCCGACATTGCGAGATCAATGGTTTGTCGCACTTTTGTTTCTAGCAGAACTGTAACGTCAATCTTTTGTCCCCGTCCGGGAAGACGATCTTTGGCTTGTTTAGCGGAGATGGTGCCCGGAAAACCCTCAATGGGTGATCGTGAATCATTACCCTCTTGGCCGACCTTGTCGGCACCTTTTTCGTTATCCAAAATTTGGGGAGCTGAAATCTGCCATCCGTTGAATTTCCATTCGTTTGCTCTGACTGCATATTGAGTCAATGCCTCCCAATCAGGAGCCGATTCCCTCCATCGCTCCTCGAGCAGTTGATTCGCTTTGTTTTGAAGGTCGTCCCAGCGTTGCCATGCTGATTGATCGGCGGGAACCTTTAGCGTACTGCCATAGGTATACGAGTTCCCATCCAGAGCAGGCTCAGTGGTGTTATTGAAGAATGCAAGTAGTTGATAGTATTCTTGCTGCTCGATGGGATCATATTTGTGGGTGTGGCATCTTGCACAAGTTAAAGACAGCCCAAGAAACACGGTGCCGAAGGTCTCAACCCGGTCGAAGTTGTTTTTCATCTGAAACTCTTGCGCTATGGCACCCCCCTCACCCGTGCTTGGATTCATTCGCACGAAACCCGTCGCTAACTGCTGCTCGAGGGATGGGTTCTCCAAGAGGTCTCCAGCTAGCTGCCAAGTAATGAATTGGTCGAGAGGCAGGTTTTGGTTGAACGCACGGACGACCCAGTCTCGATAAGGATAGATGCCACGCCGATTATCCAAATGTAACCCATGAGTGTCACCGTATCGGACAGCGTCGAGCCAGTATCTTGCCTGATGCTCGCCATACCTCGGACTTTCCAGCAGTTTCTCAACCAAGGAGAGATAAGCATTAGGTGACTCGTCGTTCAGGAATTCTTCAAGCCATTCTTGCTGAGGTGGTAAGCCGGTCAAAACCAATGAGACACGGCGTGCAAGAGTCTCTGGCGAAGCTTCCGATGAAAATTCATGGTTGTCCTCTCGCATTCTTCGCTCGATTAAACCATCGATGGCATCCGTTGTGGTTGCGAAATGATTTTCTTTTACCGGAGAAACCCATGCCCAGTGACTGGTGTAGGTTCCGCCTTGCTTGATCCATTGCTCGATAATTTGACGATCGGAATCGCTTAGTTGTTTTTCTGCCTCTTCCGGTGGCATCGGTGAATCATTGTCAAAGATCCTTTTCAGCATTTCGCTCGCGGACGCATTGGTTTGATCCACAGCGCGGTAGCCACCGCGGTCCTCCGTTGCATAGGCCTCCAAGTCGAGCCTAAGGTCTGTGTCCGGATGAGAGTCGGGGCCGTGGCAGACAAAACATTTGTCGGCCAGGATTGGCAGAACATCGCTGGAGAAATTCACCTCGGCGCTGGCCGCTGAGTGAAGGACACAGACAATGGCAACCGCGATCCAGTTCGGAAGCATCAATGTGCGAATTCGGACTGACGTTCGATCGGGAAAAAATAGAGGCATGGCATGGGGTTGGGGAAAGCAAAAACAGTCGACTTAACTTGCGTCATGCTCGACGTCGATGAATTTGAAGGGTAAATCGTTGTAACTGCCGATGAATCAGAGATGAGCGATTCGTCAGTTGGAAGTAGCTCCCAAGCCAGTGACGGTGTTGATTGGAGGGAGTTTCTCGCTCTTGAGATTTAGGATTTAGATCACAGTTTTTCGATCAACCTAAACTCGCTCAAAAACGCTCCGGTATCTCGGAGTCGCTGCGGTTGAGTATAGCGAATCAGGGGCCGCTGCTGTCATGTGAATGTTTTTTGGGTGACATCCTTCTCAACTTCCATTTTTTGCACTTTCCGTAACCATCGCACCACCTTCATCCGTGTTTGGATTCATTCGCACGAACCCCGTCACCATCCGCTGCTGGAGGGATGGGTTCGCCAGGAGGTCCCCTGCTAGCAGCCACTCAATGCGTTGGCTCAATCTGGTCGAATATCTGAGGACCGCCGGAGAAGCGTCCTGCTTTCCAACTGGCTCGGGATATGGTGATGGGTCCTCGCCGGGGGGCGGCCGTAGATTGATGGGATCAGGATTCAAATTCGGTGGTGAGGTGCCAACAGGAGCGGAACCTGTTAGTTCTCGCTATCCCTGACGGTCTACCCCTCGGTACCGGGTCCTTTTCATCCTCGGGTTTTATCGAGGGCATGCGAGAAAACGGTCATTTAGCCCGCTGACAGGTCACTTGCCGTTTCGTAGGATGGAGAGAGCTCGTGCTACTCATGTTGGGTTGAGGCGGATTTCCGAGTTCACCGAGTCTCCTAGCTCGGTCACATTGAGCCCGGTAGGGTCGCCATCAGCCGCATGCGGACTTCACGAGTTCTCCTCATTGATCTTCTTGATAGTTGATTGGGTCTGATTTCGTTTTGGATTGAAACACCGACGATCGATGATCGATCGAATGTTCTCAGAAGCAATCGGCGAATCGGTGATTCAAGATTGAGTGCGGTCCTGCTATTTCCTCATTCTTCAACACGGTGGTTATTATGAGTCTTGCCACGCCAAAAGGGTTCTCTTTGTCGGCTTCTCGGGAAAATGCATCCATCCTCGATGCGGCGGATGGTTTTGAGCGGCGGCATCTCGGTTCGTCTGATCGAGAAATTGAAGAGATGCTCGAGGTGTTGGGGTTTGACTCGCTGGATGATCTATCCTCGCAAACCGTACCGGAGGACATTCAGCTGAGTCGTCCGTTGGCGATCGATGAGCCGATGGGGGAACGCGAAGCTCTGCAGGCTTTGTCGATCATCGCGGGCAAGAACAAGGTTTATCGTTCCTGTATCGGCATGGGGTACACGGGGACGGTAACGCCATCGGTGGTGCTGCGAAACGTGCTGGAGAATCCAGGCTGGTACACCCAGTACACACCCTATCAGGCTGAAATAGCGCAGGGTCGCCTCGAGGCGTTGCTGAATTTTCAGACGATGATTGCCGATTTGACCGCTCTTCCACTAGCGGGTGCAAGTTTACTCGATGAAGCGACCGCCGCGGCGGAGGCGATGGCGATGTGCGTGTCCCTCTCCAATCATCGGAAGAAGGGATTTTTCGCAAGTGAATCCTGTCATCCTCAGACCCTTGCTCTTCTGAAGACACGTGCGAAGGGGCTGGGAATTGAATTGTTTGTTGGTTCCATCGACGAAATTGACTTTCAAGACGGGGATGGAGGGCTCTGCGGAGTTCTGTTGAAGTAACAGACAACCGACGGTCGCGTTGAGGATTACTCTAGGATTGTTGAGCAGGCAAAGGAGGCGAAGTGTTTGGTGGTTGTTGCGGCCGATTTGCTTTCCCTTACACGGCTGAAGCCACCGGGAGAGTGGGGGGCTGATATTTGTGTCGGTAGTGCGCAGCGGTTCGGTGTGCCGATGGGACTGGGAGGTCCTCATGCCGCATTCATCGCAACGCATCAAGAATTTGCGCGTAAGTTACCGGGCCGAATTATTGGTGTATCGAAAGATGTGCACGGGAACCGAGCTCTGCGCATGGCCATCCAGACTCGTGAACAGCACATCCGTCGCGACAAGGCCACCAGTAATATCTGCACCGCGCAGGCATTGTTGGCAATCATCAGCTCATTCTACGGAATTCATCATGGTCCGGAGGGACTCCAGCAAATTGCAGATCGAACACGGGCCTACACTGCAGCCTTGGCCGTCGGGTTGAAACGTTTGGGGCACCACGTGCTGGGAGAAGGACCCTGCTTTGACACGATTCGCATCCGACTCGGTCGTGGTCGCGTGCATGCAGCGCGTCAAGTTGCCGATGCTGCGATGGAGCGGCAAATCAACTTAAGGGAATACGAAGATGGCACCCTCGGCGTGACCTTGGATGAGACGGCCGATCGTCGTCTGGTCGCCGATCTGTTGGCGGCGTTTAATTTTGGTCATTACACCGGATTCGATATTGATGAACTGTTGGAGCAAGCGAGCAAAGACGGTCGCCTTGAATTGGGTGAATTCGAACGCACGTCGAGCTACATGACGCATGAGGTGTTTCATCAATACCGCAGCGAAACGGAGCTGCTCCGTTATATTTTCAAGCTGATGAGTCGTGATCTGTCCCTCGCGCAATCAATGATTCCTCTTGGCTCTTGCACGATGAAGTTGAATGCCACTGCGGAGATGATTCCCGTGACGTGGCCTGCTTTTGCCAACATTCATCCGTTTGCTCCCGATACGCAGTGGCGCGGTTACACCCAGATGTTTCGTCAACTTGAGAGTTGGTTCTGCGAGGTAACCGGATTTGAAGCCGTCAGTCTCCAGCCGAATGCCGGTGCACAGGGTGAATACGCAGGGCTTTTGGTGATCGCTGCGTATCAGGAACATCTTGCTCAGCAGGCTGGAGTCCCCAACCGTCGAAATGTTTGCTTGATACCCACCTCCGCGCATGGGACCAACCCTGCAAGCGCTGTCATGGCTGGAATGAAGGTTGTACCTGTCAAATGCGACACTCGTGGTGAGATTGATCTTGATGACCTACGTGCGAAAGCGGAGAAGCATCAGGATGATTTGTCGGCATTAATGATCACCTACCCCTCAACGCACGGTGTATTCGAGCCAACGGTGCGTGAAGTTTGCGACATTGTCCATCAACACGGTGGTCAAGTTTACATGGATGGAGCGAACATGAACGCACAGGTGGGCCTGACGACACCCGCTGATTGCGGCGCGGATGTGTGCCATCTAAATTTGCATAAAACGTTTTGTATTCCCCACGGCGGCGGCGGTCCGGGAATGGGGCCCATCGGGGTCGCTCCACAGCTCGAGCCATTTTTGCCCGGCCATTCGGTTCAGCGCCCCGACACTGCTGGCGAATACGCGATCGGACCGGTCGCTGCGGCGCCCTACGGGAGCCCCAGTATTCTCACCATTAGCTACCTGTACATCAGCATGATGGGCGCTGAGGGTCTCCGACGCGCAACGCAAACTGCCATCCTCAATGCTAACTACATGGCGAGCCGACTGGCAGCTCATTACGACATTCTTTACACGGACGCCAATGGTCGTGTCGCCCACGAGTTCATTGTTGACTGTCGCGATTTTGAGAAGACCGCCGAGGTGAAGATTGATGACATTGCAAAACGGTTAATGGATTACGGGTTCCATGCTCCAACGATGTCGTGGCCTGTGCCCGGGACATTGATGATCGAACCTACCGAGAGCGAGTCAAAGTCAGAATTAGATCGTTTTTGCGACGCGATGATCTCCATCCGAAAAGAGATTGCGAACATCGAAGCGGGCACATCCGATCGTGCCGACAATCCCTTGAAAAACGCACCACACACCATGGAGATTATAGGTGCCAATGAGTGGCCCCATGCTTACTCCAGAGAGCAAGCAGCATGGCCTGTTGAATGGCTTCGGGACACGAAGTTTTGGCCGTTTGTCGGTAGAATCGATAATACCTACGGCGACCGAAATCTGATTTGCAGTTGCACTCCCATGTCTGATTTCGAATAAACCGCCAGGCGTCACTTTTGTTGCATCGCGTTTGAAAGTCCCGGGTCACGATGCACTCGTCTTTGCTCGATTGCTTGGTCGATTCGTTCTCTCAATCAACGCTTCCGCAACACGAAAACAGCATCGGTAAGATCCTCATCGAATTCCCTCTGTTCGCTGATGTTGTAATCGAAGTCATGTATGCCGACCAATTCAAACGAATCAGCAACCCGGGCAAACAGTTTTTTTACCTGGCTTTGTGTATACAGTCGCAGCGGGAACTCGCTCTTGATTCGTTCCACGCTACCAGATCGCTTCGTTGCTTTGATTAAGACACGTAATGTTTCTTGCCGCTTGTTCCTTTGGAAATTGATCACCTTTAACGTCACGCTGACATCCGTGCCGGCATGCGAGGCTTTCCATCGTTCCGTGCATTCTGTATCGGCATCTAGCGGTATGATATGAAACCCCAGAACGTAAATGCCGCCGGAGAGAAGATTCTCAGAAACTGAGTTCAGGTGAGAAAGTGCATCTTCATCATTGAGGAGATGGCGAAATGTATTGAAGGTGCAAAAGGCTGCGTCAAACCCTTCGGGAAAATCCATCTGGGTCATATCGCCAAGTTTAAGATTTGCCGAAAGTTGTCGACGCTTTAAGCGTCGGGCAAGATACTTAAGCATCGGCTCACTCAGATCCAAGCCGGTTACTTCATAGTCTAACGCTGCTAGGTCAGCGACGAGTCGGCCACTGCCACACCCCGGTTCAAGCAGTGTGCGGACGGGCCGCGTCGCGTAACGCTCGAAAGCGTCTTCCAGAAATGCGATTTCAGCGGCGGTTTCATCGCGAAACACCATGTCGAAATACTGTGGATGGTCGTACCAGTCTGCCATTTTGCGCGATGCGATAGAAACGCCGCCCTTCGCGGCTTGAGAGTGTGAAGAGAGTTGAAGTTTGGATTTGCGCTCATCTTAGACCAATCAGGTTTGTGAGCGAAAGCTCGGCGTACAGATTTTCGCGTCCGTCAACGAGGGCGTGAGTGGATTCGATCACTCAACAAGGCTGCAATCATCCCGATCGATGGTTGGGAATTCTGATCCACCATGCAACGGACTGGAATGAAGCTCTGAGCTACTTATTCGGTCTAGCGTACTCCGAACGGGGGTAGGTTTCTCAAAGCGACTTGAGGTAAGAGATCAGGTCTTCAACTTCTTTTTCTGTCAAATCACCTTCCCCGTTGATGTCTTCTGGTTTGTGTAAATCGGTAATCACTCGGTTTAAGTCGCGTGCGCGGCCGGTGTGAAGTAGTCGGACCTTTTGGTAGACACTGGTTAGGGACGGAGTGTTGTAGCCTTTGTAAACATCATCCTCGGATCCACTGCCTACGTCATGAACCTTCCCATCGCTGAGGTGAGGTCCGTTATGACAGTCAATGCAAGCTGCTTTACGACCATAGAAAACGGCTTTGCCCCGTTTTGCGGCTTCCGTCAATGATCCGTCTCGGTTCAGGAATGGATTCGGAGGCGATTCTAAACTACTTAGGAAACTGATCAGATCGCGTTTGTCACGCTCCGTTGGTGGTTCCCCTTGCATGGTTGAGGTGATCGATTTTTCCATCGAATCCATTAGATTTGTTTGCCAGCCATGCCAGGTCCACGGAAAGGTTTTGGTGACATTGTGAAGAGGGAGCACCGTTTTGAGAGTCATTTCGGATCCATCATTCATGGTATCCATTGGTCGCGCGTTGCTACCGCCATCTTGATGACACGTATGACAACTGTACCACTGGTCCAGACTTCGCGTGCCGTCATAAAAGACTTCCATTCCCCGACGCGCGCTCGTTTTGGTTTCAGGTCCCCCTAACTCAATTTCTTGGACGATACTACTCGTTTCCAAACTGACCACTTGGACGGAATTGCGAAGGTAATTTGCAACATAGAGTGTGTTGGGCTCGTTTCCAAAATGGACACCCATTGGCCGACCACCCAAAGGTATTCTTCTGAAACGCTCCGACGAGTATTGGAGTGATCGATCAATCAAGTCCCCCGGGCCTCCTTGAGCGATGAAAGGTAGATCCGGTAGGCGATAGGTGAGCAGCTCGTGAGTTCCCGATCCCGTGGCAACGAGAGTCTTCAGGTCGTCGCTAATTGCCAAATCGTGAGGGTCTGAGACCGCTTTTCCCGGAACATCCAGCGAGATCGCTTCTCGGTACGAGGGGCCATCAAATCGAACCCGACCAATCCTGCTCGCCAGAACCCAGCCCCGACGAATATTGCCGACGTTGATTGGATTGGTGCGGTAGACCATCCAAGTGAAGTATGCGTACTGACCATCCTCTGACGATCGCATCTGGCCCAGATTGGTACCATTGGCAAGCGGTTCCGAATAAAGTGTCTCCCCACTTGCTATCTCCACGATGGCTATTTTGGAATCGCCGCCGAGTCCGACCGCGAGACGCTCTCCATCTGGTCGGATGGTCAAGTACTTGGGCCAGCGTCCTACTTCGAATTGCCGTGTTGATTGATGCGTTTCAAGATCGACCTCGGCGATCTGACCGGTCGCCACGAGGCCAACATACGCTTTCTTCCTACTTGGGTGAATTGCAATCCCATGTGGTTCACCGCCCGTCGGTATGACCTTGCTCAGCTGTAGTTTTCCATCACGAATCTCAATCACGTTGAGCTCACCGCTCCATTTCGCGCTGACGAGTACGCTGTCGTTTTCAATAAACTCAATGTCCACTGGATGC